>JALFGI010000085.1 GCA_022777455.1 Clostridiales bacterium
CTCCGGCATTACTATCAATACAATTAGGGAGTGATTTTCAGCAATGAAAAACAAGTTATCTTTAAGTAGCCTGTTGTCCATTAAGGAACTGGGTGCCGTAATTCCGCTGGTCCTGATCTCTGTGGTGGCAACCATTATCAACCCCCGCTTTATGAGCGCTGTCAACCTCTTTGATATCCTGAAGACCACAAGCTATACGGTTGTTATGGGCGTTCCCCTGACGCTTCTGCTGGCTTCCGGCCGGATGGACCTGTCCATCGGCGCAACCACCGCTTTTGGTGGCATCATTGCTGCAATGGCACAGACCCACGGCGTGCCCCTGCCCATCGCTCTGCTGCTGGGTATTGTGGTGGGCATGGTAATTGGCTACCTGAACAGCGTTATGGTTGAGCAGTTGGCTCTGCCCGGCTTTATCGCAACTCTGGCAATGTCTAACATCGTGGATGGTGCATCCTCCGTTGTCACCAATAACGAAGCGGTCAGCGGCATTTCCGCAGGCTTCAAGGCCATTGCCCAGACCCGTCTGGCCGGCCAGGTCACGATTACGGTTATCTATGCCGCTGTTGTGGCAGTTATTGGACATATCATACTGAGCCGCACCAAGTATGGCCGCAAGATCCTGGCCGTCGGCGGCAATGCAGAAGCTGCCAATCTGGCCGGTATCGATACCAAGAAAGTACATATGCAGATGTATATGCTGGCCCGTGCTTTCGCTGCAGTATCCGGCATTATGTACTGCTCCCGTTTCTCTTCCGCACAGCTGACTGCCGGTTCCGGCACTTCTCTGACCATCCTGTCTTCCGCAATCATCGGCGGTACCTCCATGCGCGGCGGCAGCGGCACCATCATCGGTACTGTTCTGGGCTGTCTGCTGTTTGCCGTTATTACCAATGCGCTGGTTGTTATGGGTGTTTCCACCAACTGGCAGAACGTGGTCTATGGCCTGATTCTGGTTGCTGCACTGTTGATTGATTATCTCCGTCAGAAGAGCGCTCGCAGAGCCTGACATGGGACGGGTGGTACTATGAGTGAAATTGTTCTGGAAATGAAACATATCACCAAGGAATTCCCTGGTGTTAAAGCTCTAGATGATGTAAATATTGATCTGCGTAAAGGTGAGGTCCTGGGAATTGTCGGCGAAAACGGTGCCGGTAAATCCACGCTGATGAAAGTGCTCAGCGGTGCATACACACATGCAGAGTATGACGGTGAGATCTGGGTTAACGGAGAACAGAAGAAGTTCAATTCCGTCGGCGATGCCAGAGATTCCGGTATCTGCATGATCTATCAGGAAGTCAGCGTTATGTTTGACTCCTCTGTTGCCGAGAACGTCTTCGTCAATAATCTGCCCGGCAACGGTCTGTTTGTGGATTATCCCAAACTCTATGCCGATACTCAGGAGCTTCTGGACCGCGTTGGTCTGAAAGTCAATCCCAAGACCATTGTCCGTCGTCTGAATGCCGGTCAGCTTCAGATGATGGCAATCGTTCGCGGTATTGCGGCAAATCCCAATATTCTGGTATTCGATGAACCCTCCACTGCACTGACCGATGGTGAAGTCGACCTGCTGATGGATTTCCTGGACCGCCTGCGGAATGAAGGCGTCTCCTGTATTTACATCTCCCATAAGCTGGAAGAAATCTACCGCATTTGCGACCGCGTAACGGTTATCCGTGACGGTCATACCATCGCGACCAAGCCTGCCGCCGAGTGGGAAGAGGCTGACCTAATCGAAAATATGATCGGCCGTAAGGTTGAAAACATGTACACCAAAACCCCCAGAGAATTTGGTGAAGTGGTCCTGGAAGTTGAGGATCTGGTTGTTCCGCATCCCACTATCAAAAACCGGAATATCGTTGACCATACCAGCTTCCAGCTCCGCAAGGGTGAGATCCTGGGTATCGGCGGTCTGGTTGGTGCCGGCCGTTCCGAGACGCTGGAAGCCATTTTCGGCAAGACTACAGAAGATGTGCAGAAGAAGGTCAAGGTACACGGCAAAGAAATCAATATCCGCGTTCCAAGAGATGCCATTAGGGCAGGCATAGGCTTCGTAACCGAAGAGCGAAAGCTGACCGGTTTTATCGATACCATGAATATCCTGCACAATCTCAGCCTGCCTTCTCTGGATAACCTGCCTGGCAAACTGTTTGTCAACACCAAAGCGGAGGCCAAAGAAGCCAAGATCCACTATGACCGCCTGAGAGTGAAATCTCCTTCCATGCAGCAGCTGGTGACAAACCTGTCCGGCGGCAACCAGCAGAAGGTTATTCTGGGCAAGTGGCTGATGAAGAATCCGGATATCCTGTTCATTGACGAGCCGACAAAGGGTATCGACGTGGGCACCAAGTCCGAATTCTATAAGATCCTGGATGAATTGGCAAACGATGGCATGTCTATCATTATGGTTTCCTCAGACATGCCGGAGCTCGTTTCTGTCAGCGACCGTGTCATTGTCATGTGTGAAGGTGTCATTACCGGTGAGCTGACCGGAAAGGATATTAACCAGACCAATGTGATGACGCTGGCAATTTCCAGAAATTAACAACCGGAGCCGTTAATCGGTAATACAAATGAACGGGGAAGGTAAAACTCTTCCCCGTTATGCAAATAGGTATGCTTCCGCGGGGAATTCGGCGTAAGCCGGAGGGGGAAGCCTGTTTATGGAAAAAAGGAAAACTGAAGCAAACTATTACAAGTGGGAGAAGATTTCTCCGTCCATCACCCGGATCAGCACGGCCAGTGAATGCTGCTATCTGGTGGAAGGAACCCATACGGCGGCCCTTTTGGATTGCTGCATGGGACAGGGAAATCTGGCGGACGTGGTGAAAACCCTGACGGATCTGCCTGTCATTTTGCTGCTGACCCACGGGCATGTGGATCATATCGGCGGTGCAATGGCGTTTTCAAAGCGCTGGCTGAGCCCGCTGGATTGGGAACTGGCAAAGATACACGGAAGCTTTGAAATGAGAAAAGATCACCTGATTTCCCGCGGGTGGCCGGAAGATAAAATCGGAGATATTCAGCCCGGTCAGGTGGAGAATTTCCTCCCGCTGGAGCCGGAGTCGGTTTTTGATCTGGGCGGCGTGGAACTTCAGGCACTGCCGCTGCCGGGACATACACCGGGCAGCATGGCAATCCTGCACAGGCAGGAGCGAACTGTGCTGCTGGGAGATGCATGCAACAGTCTGACATTCCTGTTTCTCCCCGGTTCGCTGACAGTGGAGGAATACCGAAAGTCGCTGCAGGAATTTCAGAAGAAGTACGATCAGCTGTTTGATCGGGTGCTGTTTTCTCATTTTGAAACTGCCGATAAAAGCGTTATCAGAGAAAACATCGCGCTGTGCGGCGACATCATGAATGGAAACTGGGATGGCCCGGAATTCTCGGTGGCTGCTTTCCCAGGCACGGCGGGTGTCTACATCGCGAAGAAGATCATTGGTCACCCGCGTGAGCGGATTCGTGCAGACGGAAAACAGGGAAATATTGTTTTCGCTGCGGACAGAGTAAATCAATAAGAAATAAGAAGAAATAATCCGTCCCGCCTGAGAAAAATCCTGCGGGACAATGACATTTGAATTGCTGCAGCAGGAGGTTACCAAGATGAAAAAACCGGCGGTAAATCCGTATCTTCCGAATTACGAGTATGTTCCCGATGGAGAACCCCGTGTGTTCGGTGATCGTCTGTATGTTTACGGCAGCCATGATACATTCGACGGAGATAATTTTTGCCTTGGCGATTACGTGGGCTGGTCTGCTCCCGTATCCGATCTGGCAGACTGGCGGTATGAGGGGATCCTGTATTCTGTAAAACAGGATCCGGATTACAGTCCGGACAGGGATTGCCGCCTCTTTGCGCCGGACTGCCAGCAGGGGCCGGATGGCAGATACTATCTGTATTATGCAATAACCCGGGAGGGTTCCATCGGTGTAGCGGTTTGCGATACACCGGCAGGTACCTATCAATATTACGGCCATGTCCACTATCCAGACGGAACCCGACTGGGCGGAAAAGAAGAGGATGTATTCCAGTACGACCCGGCCATTCTGGTGGACGACGATAAGCGGGTATTCCTGTATTCCGGATTCTGTTTTAATCTTCAGAAAATGCCTTTTTTCCGGGGACTGAAAGAAAACAGGAAAGGCCCTATTGCAGTCGAATTGGAGCAGGACATGCTCACAATCAAGGAGAAACCCCATTTTGTGATTCCCGGTGCGCTGAACGCCCGGGGAACAGACTTTGAAGGGCATGGCTTCTTTGAAGCTTCCTCTATCCGAAAAGTGGGAAGTAAGTATTACTTCATCTATTCCTCTGAGCTGGGGCATGAGCTGTGCTATGCGGTTTCCGATTGCCCGGACCGAGGGTTCCGCTACGGCGGCACTCTGATTTCCAATGGAGATATCGGCTGGCAGGGCAACACGTCTCCAATGAACTATACCGGCACAAATCATGGCAGCATCGTTTGCGTCAACGGGGACTGGTATGTGTTCTATCACCGCCAGACCAATGGCCATCCATATTCCAGACAGGGCTGTGCGGATAAAATCACCATCCTGCAGGACGGATCCATCCCACAGGTTTGTATGACTTCTCAAGGCCTGAACGGAGAACCTCTGCCGGGCAGGGGCACCTACGGCGCCAATATTGCGTGCTGCCTGATGAGTGCACAAGGCGCCTGTGATATTCCTGCCCGCACCCGGCTGGATCGGCTGCATCCCCGCTTTACCCAGGAGGGGAGCGATCGGGAGGAGAATCCCGGTCAGTATCTGAGCAGTCTCTGCGACGGTGCGCAGGCTGGTTACCGAAGCTTTGCGTTCCATAATAACATGCAGATTGCGGTTGTCTGCCGGGGAGAAGCCAGCGGAAAGCTTATCATTTCTACCGAAATGAACGGAAAAGCCACAGCCGAAGTGCAGATGGTTCCTTCCGCTCAGTGGAAAACGCTTAGCGCGCCCTGCAGTCTGCCAGATGGCGTGTATGATCTGTGGATTCGGTATCAGGGTGACGGCGCAGTGGATATCCGGAGCTTTACTCTTTCATAAGCAGTATTTCGATCGCCGCTTGCAGCGGGGATCCATGTGGAGCACCCTGCGCAGTATGAAAAGCATATAAGGAGGAATTATGCAGAAACGGCCTCACATTATTATCTTTAACCCGGATGAGATGCGCGCAGATACCATGGCGCATCTTGGAAATCCAGCGGCGATTACGCCGGTTCTGGATGCGTTTGCCGCCCGGGAAAGTGTTTCCTTCCGGCATGCCTACTGCCAGAATCCGGTGTGCGTACCCAGCCGGTGCAGCTTTTTTACAGGTCTTTATCCCCATGTAAACGGACACCGCACCATGGGGCATTTGCTCCACGCCGAAGAGGACTCCTTGTTCCGGGAGCTGAAAAATGCCGGATACTATGTCTGGATGAATGACCGGAATGATCTGGTGGCGGGGCAGATTCCCGGCCTGGCGGAGAGCCATGCAACGGAGATCTATTACAGCGGTCAGAAGAAGCTGGGCCCAGGCCCGGAAAATCCCGGTTTGCGCGGCAAACCCGGCGATAAAAACTTCTATTCCCATCTGGAAGGAAAACTGCGTGTAAATGCGGATGGGGTCAATTATTCAGGTGACGATGAGATCGTGGATGCTGCCATAGACCGGATTCGCAACCGCCCGGCAGATCAGCCGCTGTGCATGTTTCTGGGACTGATGTATCCGCATACGCCCTATCGGGTGGAAGAGCCGTACTACTCCATGATTGACAGAAATAAACTGCCTCACCGCATCCGCCCGGAGGAATGTTACGGAAAATCCAAAATGATTTCCGAGATCCGGAAGAATACGGGGATGGATTCCTACACGGAATCAGACTGGGATGAACTGCGGGCAATCTATCTCGGCATGTGCGCAAAAGTTGACTTCCAGTTTGGCAATCTGGTGCAGGCGCTCAAAGATGAGGGGATTTACGATGACTGTGCTATTTTCTTTCTCAGTGACCACGGCGATTTTGCCGGAGATTACGGTCTGGTAGAAAAAGCACAGAACAGTTTTGAGGAATGTCTTACCAATGTTCCCTTGCTGATCAAGCCCCCCAAAGGATATGCGCTGGATGCCGGCGTAAGCGACAGCCTGGTAGAGTTGGTCGATTTCTACGCAACGGCTATGGAAATGGCAGGGGTTGCGCCTTCCCACAGTCATTTCGGACGAAGTCTTACGGGCATTCTGGAGAACCGGAAAGCAACGATTCGATCCTTTGTATGCTGCGAGGGCGGCCGCCTTCCGGGTGAAACCCACTGTGACGAGTACCACGGAAAAGTGCCCGGCAGTGTGGCCTCTCCCAACGTTGTCTACTGGCCGAAAATGAAAGCGCAGGCGGATGACGAGGCCCATGCGAAGGGCGTTATGCTCCGCAATGACCGTTATAAATATGTCTGCCGAATTACCGGCGAGGACGAACTGTATGACCTTATTACAGATCCGAAGGAAACGAACAATCGGATTGATGATCCGGCGCTGCAGACGGATCTGGCAGAAATGCGCATTCAGCTGATGCGCTGGATGCTGGAAACGGCCGATGTGGTGCCGCTGAAAGAGGATGCCCGGTTTACACCGGATATGCTCTGGGCGCGGGTTCGCGGCATGGTGCCGCCGGAATATGAGGCAGATGTCCGGGAAAAAATCGCCCGGGGAATGCCTTTCCCGGAACTGATGGGCTACTGCAGAACACTCGGAGAAAAGCACGTGTAAGGATCGCTCAGAATTGTTGCCGCAGGTGTTAAAAGTAATGCTGATATAGTTTGATTATCTGCCATCCTTCAGTAAATACCGTTACCTAAGATCAATCTGTAATAATGAGAGGGACAAAAAAATGATCAATTTAAAAGCAAAACCGTTCTATCTGGATGATGCGGCAATCGACTGGGTCAACAAAACCCGGGGCAGTCTGACAGTGGAAGAAAAAGCAGGCCAGCTTTTCTGCGTCTTGTTTAAGGAGGCAAAGCAGTCTTAATTTGATTTTGTTTACAGCATTCTGAAGCCCGGCGGATGTATGTACCGTGTCGTGGCAGCAGATACGGCCGTGGATGCCAGCAACGAGCTGGCCCGGCGGTGCAATGTGCCCCTACTGATTGCGGCAAATCTGGAAAAGGGCGGCAACGGCATCGTTTCCGAGGGTACGCTGGTGGGCTCCCCTATGGAGATCGCAGCAACGAACGATGTAGAAATGGCTGCATAGATGGCGGAAGTCTGTGCCAAAGAGGCAGGTGCCGTGGGCGCAAACTGGGCATTTGCACCGATCATCGACATCGACAGTAACTTCCGCAACCCCATTACCAATACCCGCACGTTCGGCAGCGATCCCAAGCGCGTGCGCGATATGGGCGAGGCCTATGTTAAGCGTGTGCAGGAGCTGGGATTTGCAGCATCCATCAAGCACTTCCCGGGTGACGGACAGGATGAGCGCGATCAGCATCTGGTCACCTCCATCAACGATATGGACTGTGATACCTGGATGGCTACCTACGGGGAAGCATATAAAGCAGGCATCGAAGCCGGTGCGCTGACCGCTATGATCGGCCATATTATGCAGCCCGCATGGACAAAGAAGCTGAACCCGGGAATCCGGGACGAGGATATTATGCCCGGTACACTGTGAGTGCCGAACTGATGCAGGGGCTGCTCCGCGGGATTCTGGGCTTCAACAGCCTGATCTGCACCGATGCAACCACCATGGCTGGATATACGCTGGCAATGAGCCGCCGGGATGCAGTTCCGGAGAGCATTGCAAGAGGCGCGGATATGTTCCTGTTTGCCAGAAATCTGGAAGAAGACTACAGCTTTATGCTCGACGGTATTCGCCGCGGCATTATTACTCCCGAACGGCTGGATGATGCGGTAACCCGCATCCTAGCCACGAAGGCTGCCCTTGGCCTGCACAAAGCACGCAAGCCGCTGGATAAAGAGGCGGCAAAAGCAGTGATCGGCTGCAAGCAGCACAAGGCATGGGCTATGGAGTGCGCTGATAAGGCCATTACACTGGTTAAGGAGCAGAAGGGTGTTCTGCCCATCACCCCTGCCCGATACAAAAAGATCCTGTTTTACAGTGTGGAGCCTGCCGGCGGCGGAGAAGGAAATTACAAGGTTCTGCCTGCCTGTGCCAAGCTGCGCCAGATGCTGGTGGACGAAGGCTTTGCGGTAGACGATTTTGTGCCCCAGCCCTATGGCGAGGGCTTTACAACGAAGTATATGGATGTGGTCAACAATTACGACCTGATTCTGTATGCCGCGAATCTCTCTACCAAATCCAACCAGACGGTTGTGAGAATCGAGTGGAAGCAGCCTATGGGTGCTGACTGCGGTCATTACATCAACAGTGTTCCCACGGTATTTGTATCGCTGGAGAATCCCTACCACCTAATCGACTTTTCCAGAGTGAAAACCTATATTAACTGCTACAGCAACAATGATACCTGCCTGAAGCAGGTGGTGGACAAGCTCATGGGCCGCAGTGCATTCAAGGGTGTGAATCCCGTGGACCCCTTCTGCGGCAAGTGGGATGCCCGCCCGAAAGGATAAAACATGAAGAAAAAGCTTTTTTTTCGCTGGGTAATCTACATTGCGGGTCTGCTGATCCTGGCACTGGGCATTACACTGAATACAAAAACCGGACTGGGTGTATCGCCCATTGTTTCGGTGTCCTTCGCGGCATCGGAAATAGGCGGCTGGAGCATCGGCAATACCACGCTGGCGGCTTACGTCGTCTTCATGCTGATTCAGTTTCTCCTGAAGGGAAAGAACTATCACCTCAGGGATTTGCTTCAGCTTCCGCTGAGTATTGTGTTTACCCGGTTTATGAATCTGTTTTCCGACCGGATCGCCGTGCAGACCCAGCTTCCAGGTCAGCTAATCATGCTGTTTTTTGCCATAATGTTTACTGGAATCGGAGCAGCCATGAGTTTGGATATGCGTCTGATTCCCAATCCGGGCGATGGCATTGTGCAGGCAATTTCTGACTGCAGCGGGAAAGAGATGGGCCTTTGCAAAAACTGGTTTGACGGCACCATGGTCGTGCTGGCGGTAATCCTCTCTCTGGTTATGCGGAAGCGGATCATTGGAGTAGGATTCGGTACGCTGGCGGCGATTCTGGGAATCGGCCGTGTCATTGCACTGTTTAACAAACTGTTTCTCAAAAAACTTCGGAAGATCTCCGGTATGGAATAATGGAAAGGGGCAGCAGAGAAATGAATCGTTTTCATACTAATTCTTGATTAATCCCCATGCTAAGTGTCTGAGCACCACCAGGAATGAAACCGAAGTGCTGGACTTGGCCGTGGGAAGACTGTATACTAGAAGTACGGCAAAGGTCGATTCTTTTTTGGGTTTTCAGCCCGATTGATAAATTGACTATCCAGCTCTCCGTTGCACCACCATCTGTCCAGTTGCGTAAGCGATAAAAGGACGTACAGTAAAATGACTGAAAGAGGGGAACTGTGCCGTATTCTTTACATGGAGGATATGACCATGGAAAAAGTATACGACAAGTGTTGTGGTATTGATGTTCACAAAAAACTCATTGTAGCTTGCCTTCTTTGTGGCAGGAAGAGCGAGGTACGGGAGTTTGGGACAACAACGGATAAGCTATTGAAAAGCGCATTTGGAAAGGCAGTTGCCTGGGATTATACAGATAGAAACCCCACCATAGGCGTTACTTTACCGGAATATCGATCCCAGCAGCGGGAGGTATGGTCTGATGATGAGGCTGTTCAGTCACTGAATGCCTGTGAAGAACCGATTCTGAGGATATGCCTGTACCTGGCCATCGGCTGTAGTCTTCGGTTAGGTGAGATTCTAGGGCTACAGTGGGCAAATGTGTCAATTGACAAGGCATGAGGGCTACGCCGCCGCCAGCCATGAGCTGCTTCATACCCTGGGACTTTGCTTATGTGTGATAAAGAAGCAATAGAAGTGCAAA
>JALFGI010000232.1 GCA_022777455.1 Clostridiales bacterium
TGAAAAAGTTCGCAATTAGGAAGTGGGAGGATACCCACATCCTTTTGCAAATTCTTATATTTCCTCTATTTTTGTCCAAAATCGATTCAAAACCCCAGTTTTGCTTGACACAAAACCGGGGTTTCTCGACGGTCTGAGCTCCCCCTATGGGGGAGCTGGCTGCCCCGTAAGGGGCAGACTGAGAGGGCAATACATCGATTTCGTCTGCTATTATCTTACTGCGGTACCCTCTCAGTCAGCCTGTTCGGCTGACAGCTCTCCCAAAGGGAGAGCCAAGGGGCGCAGCCGTATCTGCCCGCAAATTACAATTTTCCGGTTCATTCCCCGGGCTCCGCATTGGCGGGGCAAATGGTCTGATGTTTTCCTCCCTCCGCTGAACGGGTACTTTGCTGATACGGCCCCGGGCAGGAAACCCCCGGTTAGGAGGGGGCCCCCACCCCATCCCCCGGGACCCCAAGCAGAAGCAGATGCAGATGCAGATGCAGAAGCAGAAGCAGAAGCAGAAGCAGATACAGAAGCAGATGCAGATGCAGAAGCAGATGCAGAAGCAGATGCAGAAGGAGATAAAGAAAGAGAGGGAGAGGGAATCCTTGCCCGGCTCTCGCCGGGCCGCACCTTAATCAATTCCTCAGGAATCGGGGCTTGCGCTTGCGGGTCTTTTGCTGTAGAATAGGCTTGCAAATGATCCGCAGGGAAAGGACGTGTTCCGTTTATGATGAAAGTCGACATCTCCAACGTGTGGGGATGTGTTGAATTTGGAGATTTGATGTCCATTGAGAAGGAAGTGGCCGCCGCCCATGCTGCCCTGTCCGACGGCAGCGGTGCCGGCAAGGAGTACTTAGGCTGGATGAAGCTGCCCACCCGGGAAGCCACTGCCGAGCTCACCCGAATTCAGGCCGCCGCAGAAAAGATCCGCGCCACCAGCGATGTGTTTGTGGTCATCGGCATCGGCGGCTCCTACTTAGGCTCCCGGGCCGCCATTGAGCTGCTCCAGGGCCCCAACCGCAACATCGGCCGGGGCAAGGGCGATCCCCAGATCTTCTACGCCGGCAACAGCCTGAGCACCCGGCACTGGAATGAACTGTGCCGCCTGCTGGACGAGAAGGACTTTTCCATCGCCATCATCTCCAAATCCGGCACCACCACCGAGCCTGCCGTGGCCACCCGGGCCCTGCGCTGGATGCTGGAACGCAAATACGGCACCGACGGTGCCCGGGAGCGCATCTATGCCATCACCGACCCCGTCAAGGGTGCGCTGCGCCAGATGGCAAACGAGGAAGGGTGGGAGACCTTTTCCATCCCGCCCAGCGTAGGAGGCCGCTACTCCGTCCTCAGCGCCGTCGGGCTTCTCCCTATGTCGGTAGCCGGAATTGACATTTTCGATCTTCTGGCGGGCGCTGCAGACGCGAGAGAGCTATATGATCTGCGTTCCTACGAAAATCCCGTCTGGCTCTACGCCGCCATCCGGAATCTCATGTACCGCCACGGCAAGCAGCTGGAGCTGTTTGAGAGCTTCGAGCCGGGCTTCGCCATGTTCGGCCGCTGGTGGCAGCAGCTGTTCGGTGAGTCCGAGGGCAAGGACGGCAAGGGGCTGTTCCCCGTGACGGCGGAATTCACCGCCGACCTCCACTCCCTGGGCCAGATGATCCAGCAGGGCAGGCGCAACCTCTTCGAGACCATGCTCCGCTTCGATCCCCCGGAGCAGGTTTTCACCATCGGCAGCGACGTCAACAATCTGGACGGCCTGAACTACCTGGCGGGAAAGCAGCTGGACTTTGTGGACGAAAGCGCCTTCCAGGGAACCGTATCCGCCCATGTGGACGGCGGGGTCCCGGTGATCACCATGGACTGCGGCCCGCTGGAGGAGCGGACGGTGGGCGAGCTGTTTTACTTCCTGGAGCTTGCCTGCGGCATTTCCGCCTACATTCTGGGGGTCAACCCCTTCAACCAGCCCGGGGTGGAGCAGTACAAGCGCAACATGTTCCGGCTCCTGGGAAAGCCCGGCTATGAAAAAATCTAGTTCATGAAAAATTCGCACAAATAGTAGTTGCAAATTTTCCCGTTTCCTGATAGAATGTCACTAAGCCAATTTATTCTGGCATAGCAAAGGAGGATAATTCCGATGATTCATGTTATTATGGGCCTGAAGGGCTCCGGCAAGACCAAGAAGCTGATCGACGGCATCAACACCGCTGTGGCACAGGCCAGCGGCGACGTTGTCTGCATTGAGTACGGCAAAAAGCTGACCTATGATGTTACCTACAAGGTTCGCCTGGTGGACTCCCAGGAATACGGCATTAAGTCCGTGGAAATGCTCAAGGGCTTCCTGAGCGGCATGCACGCCGGCAACTTTGATATTACCCATGTATTTATCGACAACCTGTACAAGACCATCGGTGCCGACCTGGCTTCCGCCGAGGATTTCATCACCTGGGCTGCCAAGTTCGCCGCCGACAACAGCATGGAGATTACCGTAGCCCTGTCCGAGGATCCCGCCAACGCCCCCGAATCCATGAAGCAGTACCTGTAATTTTCCCCTTACATGTCCATTTCCCCCGCATGGAACACCATGCGGGGGATTTTTGTGGGGTTTGAACCGCCCCACCAGAGCGGAAAATGGTAATTTGGCCTGCCGGGACCGACGCGCCCCTTGGCTCCCCCTATGGGGGAGCTGGCTGCCCCATAAGGGGCAGCCTGAGAGGGCTGCATGGTTTTTTTCGAGTGCTATTATCTTACTGCGGTACCCTCTCAGTCAGCCTGTTCGGCTGACAGCTCTCCCAAAGGGAGAGCCAAGGGGTGCTACCGTATCTGCCCGCCAAGT
>JALFGI010000268.1 GCA_022777455.1 Clostridiales bacterium
GGCCCAACCGCTTCATCGCCCATGTGGAGTTTGACGGGACAGTCGAAACGGTCCATGTCAAGAACACCGGCCGCTGCCGGGAGCTGCTGGTGCCAGGGGCGACGGTGTACTGCCAGCGTTCCGGCAATCCCGCAAGAAAAACAAAATACGACCTGATTGCCGTGGAGAAAAACGGACGGCTGATCAACATGGATTCCCAGGCACCCAATGGGGCGGCAGGGGAGTGGCTCCGCTCCGGCGGGCTGGGACCAGTTGAGAATCTCCGGGCGGAGACGGTTCATGGGGATTCCCGGTTTGATTTCTCCTTTACCCTGGAGGGCAGGCAATGCTTTCTGGAGGTCAAGGGGGTGACACTGGAGCATGATGGTATCTGTGCCTTCCCGGATGCGCCCACGCTGCGGGGGGCCAAGCATCTTCGCGGCCTTGCCCAGGCCGCCGGGGAAGGGTACGGGGCGTATGTGCTTTTTGTCATTCAGATGGAAAAGGTGCGGTATCTGCACCCAAACGATGATACCGACCCGGACTTTGGCGCAGCCCTGCGGCAGGCATCGGCCTGCGGCGTCACGGTACTGGCGGCAGAGTGTGCCGTGACACCGGAAAGCATGGTGATTACCCAATTGGTTCCTGTGAAATTGCAGGTGTGAAAAAGGAAAAATTTGAAACAAACACATTGATTTATTTGGAATATCGTATATAATAACACTGTGTGTTCCGCACAACATAATATGGTCAAGGAGAATGAACATGAAAAAGTTTCTGGCAATCCTGCTGACCCTGTGCATGATCCTGTCCCTGTGCGCCTGCGCTTCCACCGAGAAGAACGCCACCGAGACGACCGTCACAGAGGCCACCACCGAGGCCACGACCGAGGCTACCACCGAGGCCACGACCGAGGAAACTACTGAAGCAACAACCGAAGAGACCACCGAAGAAGTGACCGAGGAAACTACTGAGGCTGCTGCCGTTCCCATGACTCACGAGGAGTACATGGCTGCTGACATGGACTCCGCTGTCTGCGTGGAGACCTATGTCCAGGCCCATCAGTCCTGGTGGGATGGCAAGATCACGGTCTACGCCCAGAGTGAGGACGGCGCTTACTTCCTGTACAACATGGCCTGCTCCGAAGAAGACGCTGCCAAGCTGGTGCCCGGCACCAAGATCCTGGTCAACGGCTTCAAGTCCGAGTGGTCCGGCGAGGTGGAGATCGTTGACGCCACCTTCGAAATCCTGGAAGGCAGCTACATTGCCGAGCCCGTGGACGTGACCGAGCTGCTGGGCGCTGCCGAGCTGATCGACCATCAGAATGAGTTCGTCACCGTGAAGGGCCTGACCGTTGAGAAGGTCGCTTTCAAGAACGACGAGCCCGGTGACGACATCTATGTCACCTTCGGCATTGGCGAGCTGACCGCTGAGTTCTGCGTGGAAGCTTACCTGACCGGCCCCGACACCGATGTTTACGCCGCTGTCAGCGCCCTGAATGTGGGCGACGTGGTGGACATCGAGGGCTTCCTGTACTGGTACAACGGCGCCAACACCCACATCACCGGTGTTACCGTTGTGACTCCTGCTCCCGCTGCCCTGGCTGAGACCGAGGAAGAGGCAGCCACCATCCCCGTGAAGGTTTACAACAACAGCCACGCCACCATCGAAGTCTATGACTACGTGGAAGGCGACGAGACCACTCTGGAGAATCCCTGCGAGGCCGTTACTGTCGGCAACTGCCTGGCCATCAAGGTCACTGCCGAGGAAGGCTACCAGATCGCGCATGTCCGCGTGAACAGCAAGTCCGTGGACGACACCCTGACCGAGGGCGGCTTCTGGTGCGTCCCCGCCACCGAGGGCACCAACTCCTACGCCGTTAAGGTCCTGCTGACCAAGGCTGAGGCCGTGGAAGAGACTGAGGCCGCTGAGGAAGAGACCGAGGCTCCTGCTGAAGTCGAAGCCGTTGTGGAAGAGGCTGAGGCCTCCGTTCCCGGCGTGATCGCCAAGGTTGCCCTGGTCACCGACGTGGGCACCATCGACGACGAGTCCTTCAACCAGGCCTGCTGGCAGGGTGTTGAGGCTTGGTGCCAGGCTAATGGCATTGAGTACACCTACTATCAGCCCACCGAGGACTCCACCGATGCCCGTGTGCTGTCCGTGTTCCAGGCTGTGAACGAGGGCGCCAACGTCATCGTTATGCCCGGCTATCTGTTCGGCACCACCGTGCTCACCGTGCAGGATGAGCTGCCCGATGTGTACTTCATCGCTGTTGACGTTGCCGCCGGCGACCTGACCTTCGACTACTCCACTTACTACGATCCCTCTGCCAACGTTGCCTGCCTGACCTTCTCCGAGGAGCAGGCCGGTTACCTGGCCGGCTACGCTGCCGTGAAGGAAGGTTACACCAAGCTGGGCTTCCTGGGCGGCATGGCTGTTCCCGCTGTCATCCGTTATGGCTACGGCTTCGTGCAGGGCGCTGACGCTGCCGCTGCCGAGACCGGTGCGGAAGTTGAGATCAACTACACCTACGGCGGCCAGTTCTACGGCTCTCCCGAGATCACCGCTAAGATGGAAGGCTGGTACCAGAACGGCACTGAGGTTGTCTTCGCCTGCGGCGGCGGCATCTACACCTCCGCTCTGGAAGCTGCCGAGAAGAACGGCGGCAAGGTCATCGGCGTTGACGTTGACCAGAGCTACATCTCCCCGCTGATCATCACCTCCGCCATGAAGGGCCTGCAGAACGTCACCGAGTCCCTGCTGGAGAGCCTGAACAAGGGCGAGTGGGAAACCTACGGCGGCAAGGTTACCAACTTCGGCCTGCTGGAGGGCGAGTATGTTGGCCTGCCCACCGCGACCTGGAGCCTGCAGAACATCTCCGTGGACGACTACACCGCTGTGAAGGACATGATCAAGTCCGGCGAGATCGTGGTCAGCAACTCCATCGATGCCATGCCCGAGGTTTCCATCACCGTCAACGAGATTGCCTAACGGTTTGTGTGATTCCTGAATAACAAAATGATTCCCAGGAGCTTCGGCTCCTGGGAATTTTTATAAATACAAATTGTAATTAAGCGGACAGTTCCTTTGGCTCCTCTATGGGGAGCTGGCTGCCCCATAGGGGCAGACTGAGAGGGTACCGCACCCAATAAGACGCTCCTAATTCTCCAATGCAGAACCCTCTCAGTCAGCCTGTTCGGCTGACAGCTCTCCCAAAGGGAGAGCCAAGG
>JALFGI010000208.1 GCA_022777455.1 Clostridiales bacterium
TCAGTCCCACGGTGTGCCACTGCCCGGCACATACGGCAACCATATCCCGCCACTGGTCCACGCTGCCCCGGCCGTCGCCGTTGTAGCCCGCGGCCACCGCGGTGCCGTCCGTCCGAAGGCCAAGGGTGTGCTCTCTTCCGGCGCTGATGGAGCGGATGTTCAGCCAGGAGCCCACCCAGCACTGCTTTTCCCGGTCGTCGCCGGTGGCCACGGCGGTCCGGTCGGAGCGCAGGGCGGCGGTGTACCAGCCCCCGGCGGTGATGGTCTGGGGCGGAATAATCTCCTCCCACAGGGCGCGGCTGCGCTCCCGGGCATCCTGGAAGTCCTTAAGCCCGCCAAAAATGGCGGCGGCCCGGCAGGCATCCCCCGCGGACAGCAGCTGCTCCGCCTGGTTGTACCAGTCGATCTGAATGCCCAGAACCCGGTCCGGGGAATCCTTGAAGGTGCCCAGGGCCTGGAAGGCTTCGATGGCCTCCTCCCGGCGCCCGGCTTCCAGCAGGGCCTGGGCTTCGTTGTATCTCTGTTGGGGAATCATGTAGCGGGTCACCCCCAGGTAGGCGCCCACGCACAGCAGCGCCATGAGAAAAACGGCGGCAACGATTTTTTTCACCATTCCGGTTCCGGGCTCCTTTTTTGGCTTGGCGGCCTCCAATGCGGCGGACCGCTGCCTGCATTCCACTGCCTGCACATTGGCATCCCGCCAGCCGGGAATTTTGGCAAACAGCGCCCCCGCCTGGGCCATCTGCCCCTGGGCCTTGGCGGCAACGGCGGCACGGTAGATGCCCTCCCGGCGCAAAACCTCTGCCCGGCGCAGGCATTCCTTGGCGTTGGCTTTGGAATCCTTGTAGTCCTTCAGCTGCCCGAACAGCCGGGCGGCCTGGCGGTAATCATCCCCCGTGGAGGCAGCCTCCATGGCTTCCACAGCTGCCTGATAGGCGCTTTCTGCCTGGGTCAGCTGATTACGCTGCCGGATCTGGCGGGAGCAGGTCTCAAGAAATTTGGATAAGCTTTCGTCGGCCGTTTCCAGCGCGGATTTGTAGTGTTCGCTTCCGGTAATGTCCTGCCGGCAGGCGGTGAGGGCTTTGGGATCGGAGCACCGGAACTGGGCCAGCAGCAGCCCCAGATGGGCCATGGCGTTCTCCGGCTCGGCGGACAGGACCTGCTCCAGGCACCTTTCTGCCTTGGCCCATTCCTTCTGCCCCAGATGCCAGTAGCCCTGCTTCAGCAGAAGGGCAGGGGCCTGGCTTTGAACCGGGGGAACTTCCTCTCCCAGTCGGGCGGCAATTCTGGCTGCTTCCTTTTCATATTGCAGCTGGACAGCGCCGCCGGAGTTTGCCAGAGCGGCAAGGTATTCCCCGGATTCCAGAAAGCTGCCGCTCTCCGGTCGGGTCACCGTGGGCAGGTATTCTCCACTGGCTTCGTCCAGATCATATCGAATGCCGAACCGGCACAGGGCGCTGCACCAGTGGCTTTCCCCGTCGGTCTTGTCCTGCCGGAGCAGCTTCTGATACACGGCGAGGGCCTGGTCAAATTTGCCTGTTCTGCGCAGATAGTTGCCGCAGTTGTGGGCGGCGGCGTTCTGGGTGTTCACGGGCAGGGTCATGACGCAGCCGCAGCGGCTGCAGGTGCCCAGAGCGTTGTCCGGGAAGGGGGATATGCTTCCGCCGCAGTATTTGCATTTCAGAATGGCCATGTGCTCACCGCCTTTTATGCGTACAATATGTTGTCATTATATGGGTGAAACGGTCGAAAGTCAACATGGAAAACGGGAAGCCCCGGCGTGGAGCTTCCCGCTAGTTTATCCGATTTTGCCGGAATAATTCAATCCAAAGCCATAATCATACCGATTTCCGCACTCATCCACGTAGGGCTCCAGGTCGAAGGCCACATCCTCGCAGTGGCGCTCCACGGTTTCCATGTCTTTGGGCATCTGCATGGGCAGGCGGCCGGTGGGCTGGTAATTGCCGAAGACAATGTCCAGCACCGCCTGGCAGGAGACACCGAACTCTGCCACAATGGCGTCCGCCTGGGCTTCAAATTCCCCCATCACGGTTGGGTTGCTCACCGCGGCGCAGACGATCACGGGCTTGCCGCCCATGCGGGCCCGGGTGTCCAGAATGTTGTCCAGATCCTGCTCGTTGTAGGCGGTGTTGGTCTTGCCCTGATAGCTGCGATTGGTGAAATTCTCCCGGAAGTCGCCTCCGGCGATGGAGACAGGGCGGGCGTGGAATGCGGTGTAGGGCCGGTATTGCAGGGTAATGGGCAGGTAGCCGTTGCCGCCGGCTTCCAGGTCCTCCACACTGTAGCAATTGCAGCTGGGGCTTTCCACAAAGACGATGGCGGCATCCGCTTCCTCAGGGGTATCCACCCGGGTGCCGAATTGGGAAATCAGGGAGGCTTCCACGGGATCGATGTCCCGCTCCGGCTGCTTTATCCGCATGAAGCCCATGCTTTCCCGGATGTGCCGGTGGGGAATATAGAGCTTCAGGCCCTTTTTCAGGGGCAGGCAGCTTCCCCGGTTTTTCAGCAGCACCACGCTCTTGTGCTGAGCCTCCAGGCCATGGCGGACGAATTCCGCGCAGCCCACGATCCGGGCGGATTCCTCCGGGTCCAGATAGGGGTCTTCAAAGAGGCCGCATTGGAAGATGTTTTTCAGCAGCCTTGCGGCGGAGAGCTCCATCCGCTGCCGCATCACTTCCTCGCCGTACCGTTCGCAGCCCATGCGGTAGGCTTCCAGAATGGGGGCAATGGCGCTGTTTCCGCCAAACTGATCCACCCCGTTCATAATGGCAATCAGGTGGCGTTCCGCCTCGGTTTTGTCCTCCATGTGATAGCAGCGGCTGCCGAAGCCTTCAATGGTGGGGGCGGGATCTGCGGTGATGCCCCAGTCGGTGCAGACCACTCCCTGATAATCGTATTTTCCCCGAAGAAGGTCTTTGATGATGTATTCACTGTAGGAGTTGCCCACGTTTTGTCCGTTCCTGGTGTCCAACCCCCAGGAGACGGTGTAGTAGGGCATCACGGCGGCTGCGGCCTTGGTAGCCCCATCCAGCTGGAAGGCGGCCTCGGTAAAGGGCTTCAGATGTTCCGGCGCGTTGTTTCCGGGATACACGGCGTACTGACCGAAGGCATAGTGGGCATCCCGGCCTGCCTCTCCGGTGCCGCCGCCGGGCCAGTGCTTCACCATGGTGTTCACGCTTTCCTTGCCCCAGCCGCCGGTCGCTTGGGTGGTCTGCATGCCGTCGCAGTAGGCCTTGACCATCTTCTTGCTTTCTTCCGTGTTCATGCCCAGGGTATCGATGAAGCGCATCCACCGGGGCTCGGTGCACAGGTCGATCTGGGGACCCAAGGCGGTGCAGATGCCCAGAGCACGATATTCCCGGGAGGCATCCTGGGCAAACTGGCGCACCACCTCCGGGTCAAAGCAGGCGGCAAAGCCCACGCCCTCTGGCCACTTGCTCACATCCCCGCCGCCGGTGCGGAATTCCACACCGGAGGAGCCCCGGGCGCCGTTCCGGGGATCGGTGGAGATGTTCACGGGAATGCCAAAGGGGAGAGACTCTGCCAGTTTCTGCAATTCATTGCTCCACCGGGCACAGGTGGCGGCATCCTGCACTCCGGTTACCAGCACATGGCGGATATGCTCCTGACCCAGAAACTGCTTCTGCTGGTCGGACAGTTCATGGGCTTCCCGGCCGGATTCGTGGAAGGACTTTCCGTCGTAGGTGCCCACAAAAGGCATCTGGTTTCCGGGAACGGACTGGTGGGGAGAATAGAGCATCAGTCCGGCAATTTCTTCCATGCTGAGTCGGGAAGCCAGGTCCTTAGCCCGGGTCCAGTCATCCAGCCGCCAGTCCTCGTAGGGCAGAAGGGTACCGGTTTTGGCCAGATCCTTAAAGTACAGTCCGTCCTGTTCCATCAGGCCGACGCCGCTTTCCTCGCTCCAGCTGAGCGTTTTGCCGCCCTCCTGGGTCAGACAGCGGATGCCGGGAATTTTATATTCCATTTGGTGAGCCACCTTTCCGTTTTTTGGATAAGATAACTATACCATTCTTTTTGTCGAAAGCAAAGTGCTTTTTAAGATAATTGCATAAAAATCGATTTGCCCCTTTATTTATGCAGGATGAATGTGTATAATGATGGAATATCAAACCGGCTTTGCCCGGCAAAGGGGTAAATTGTTGTTTGGCGGTGGGTTGAATGGAACCGGGTGCAGTGAGGATACCTTCCCCCGGGGGGAAGGTGCCCCAGTGCGCACACTGGGGCGGATGAGGAACGGCGATGCAGTGGGACGATAAATGCACCCAAATAAAATGGATAAAGGGTTCAGTTTTGTCATTTTTACGACCTGCTTTTGAATGTTTCAGATTTCGCCGTTCCTCATCCGACCCGGCTTACGCCGGGCCACCTTCCCCCCGGGGGAAGGTATTTCTGCCGCCCATCACA
>JALFGI010000316.1 GCA_022777455.1 Clostridiales bacterium
TGACCCGGAACAAAAGCGGGAGGCTGAGAGCCTCCCCTACAATGGGTACGGATTGCATGCCATTCAACCAAGCGCGCGGTTCCGTTACGTTGCGGGCGGCTGGTAGCCGCCCCTACGATGGCTGGGCGGAAATCTGCCCGCCAAACTACAATTTATCGAACAGCTGAGCAAAACCGATAAGCGCAATATCTTATATCTCTTCAAACAACACTTTTTATGCGTTACAGACCAGCAGGGGACTGGAAAGGTTTCCAGGGGCTTATTCATTAACATAACACTGGCTTTTTCACAAAGTTGTCCACCGCTGTGTAAAAGTTATCCACATTCTCCACAGGTTTATCCACAACTGGGGATGGGGAAAACGGTGCATAAACCCGGGGTTTTGGCCGATGGGTGTGAAAAAGTCCCCACAGCTTTCCACAGGCTGTGAGGACTTTTTATGTTTACAGAACACCGTTATCGTCGAAGTACAGCTTGGCGGAGAATACCCGGTGGGATTCTTCTCCTGCGCCGGTGGTGGCATCCACCTGCAGGGTGCAGCCGTCGCTCATGTCCCAGTTCAGCCGCAGCTCCTGCAGCTCCCGGGCTTCCGCCAGGTAGCACACGGTGAAATCCGTGACGGTGTGGCTCTCGTGGAACCGGCTGGGCAGCAGATCCGCGATCCAGTCCAGACAGCGGGTGTTGTTCATGTGTCCGTTCCGGTCCAGATCGGTGAAGGCCACGGTGCGGCTTGTCTGGGTGCCCAGGGGCTTGGGGATCAGTCCGTTTGGTGCGGGGAGCTCGTTGCCCCGAAGGGTACCGGCCACGATGATGCCGCTCTTGCCGGGGACGATCATCTTCCGGGTGTTCAGGTCCATCAGCACCCACAGGGTAATGCAGCGGAACACCTCGTTGCCCTGGGCGTCGTAGGCCACCACGCTCCGGGGGAAGGCCGCCCGGGTGGTAGGCAGGGGCCAGGTTTCCAGCCGCAGGGTTTCCCCCCGCATGGGCATCCGGCTCACCTGCACCCGGTGCCGGGTGACGGCCCAGAACAGGTTCCGCCCGGCCAGGGTGTCGTAATCCAATGACATGAGGGCGCTGTGCCGGCCGCCCATATCCTGGGCAAGATACAGAATCTGGGAGGGTTTCATCCGCCCGTACCGGTCCACATAGGCGTCCTCAACGGTGAAATTGCGAACATAAATTGGCTCCATGGTAAGACTTCCTTCTTAAAATAAATTGTGCTTATCGGTTTTGCTCAGCATTGCGGCAAATTGTTGTTTAGCGCGCCGAAATTGTCGCGCCCCTTGGCTCCCCCTATGGGGGAGCTGGCTGCCCCATAGGGGCAGACTGAGAGGGCAGCACAAGGATTTGGGTTACCATTCCCTCACTGCGGTACCCTCTCAGTCAGCCTGACGGCTGCCAGCTCTCCCAAAGGGAGAGCCAAGAGGGTGCTACCGTATCTGCCCGCCAAATTACAATTTGCCGGCACGATCATCCGCTGTGAAAATTTTATTGGGCGGTGGCACCGGCGGTGCCGGCTTCTTCCAGAACGATGTCGGCCTGCATGGTGTAGCCGCCGCGATAGATGACGATGGTCACGGTGTCACCGGCGTTGTAGTGGTACAGCAGGGTGTCCAGGTCGGTCTGGGAATAGACCTTGGTGCCGTCCACGCTGATGAGGATGTCGCCCACTTCCAGGCCGGCCCGGGCGGCGTTGCTGTTTGGGGCAACCTCGGTGATATACATACCCGAAGGCAGGCGGTAGTAGCGCTGGTAGAAAAGGGAAATACTCTCGCCGGTGATGCCCAGCCAGGGGCGGCCGGAGACATAGCCCTGCTGGATGATCTGCTCCACAATGTCCTTCACCGTGGTGCTGGGGATGGCAAAGCCCAGACCCTCCACACCGGCGCTGTCGGCAAAGGCGCCGATTTTAATGGTGTTGATGCCGATGACCTGGCCGCAGCTGTTGATCAGCGGACCGCCGGAGTTACCGGAATTCAGGGCGGCGTTGGTCTGGATCAGATTCATGGGCCGGCCGTTCACATTCACGTTCCGGTTGATGGCGGAGACGATGCCGTCGGTCATGGTGCCCCGGTATTCCACGCCCAGAGGATCGCCGATGGCCACCACGCTGTCTCCCACCCGAAGCAGGTCGGAATTCCCGAATTCGGCGCAGGTAAGACTGTCTGTGTCGATTTTCAGCACCGCCAGATCGCTGGTTTTATCGGTGCCCACCAGCCATGCGGCGCACACCCGATCGTCGGTAAGCTGGACGGTGATCCGCTCGCCGTTTTCAATCACATGATGGTTGGTGACGATGTAGCCGTCATCGGTGAGGATGACGCCGGTGCCGGTGGAGGTGCCGCCGCGGTATTCCGAGGTGATGGACACCACCGAGGGGATACACTTGACGTAAATTTCCTGGAGGGTGAGCCCTGCGGCTTCCGTGGCCAGGGGCGGGAATACCACCGCCGGGGAAGTGGGGGCGGTGGCCTGGCCGGCATCGATCTGCATCAGGCTGCCGGAGACCGCCGTGGTTTCCGTTGCGGTGCCGGAGTCGAAGCAGATGGTCACGTCCTGGGTATCCTCCTGCCGGTTCATCTCCCGGAACATGCGGATATTCATGCAGCCCAGCAGGGTGATGGTCCCGGTGAGCAGGATCACGGCAATGAGCAGCACGGCGATGAGGCCGCTGTGGCTCTTGGGCGGCTGGGTGCGTCCGGTGCCGTATTCCCCATCATCCCAGGGGGCGGGTTCTTCGTATCTTGACATAATGATGACCTCTTTGTTAGATATGAGATATGAGATATAAGATATAAGATATCGGATATGATACTTATCAGTTTAATCAGCTGTCAGACAAATTGTAATTTGGCTTACCGGAACCGACGTCCCCTTGGCTCCCCCTCTGGGGGAGCTGGCTGCCCCGTAAGGGGCAGACTGAGAGGGCTTCGGGTGCTATTATCTTACTTCGGTACCCTCTCAGTCAGCCTGTTCGGCTGACAGCTCTCCCAAAGGGAGAGCCAAGGGGTGCTACCGTATCTACCCGCCAAATTACAATTCTTAAATGTTACGCTCTCGGGGAATTCCTAATTCGCCAGGGGCATGGTGAAGGTGAATTCCGTCTTTCCGTCCCGGCTGGTGACGCTGATGTTTTCGCCGTGGCTGCACACGATGGTTTTCACAATGTACAGGCCCAACCCCCAGCCGTCCCGGTTTTTGGAGCGGCTCTTATCCAGCTTGTGGAACCGGTCGAATACCAGGGGCAGCTCCTCCGCCGGGATGGTTTCGCCGTCGTTGGACACGGAGACATATGCCTTGCCGCCGCCTTCCTTGATGGTCAGCCCCAGGGTGCCCCCCTCGGGGCAGAACTTCACCGCATTGTCCACCAGGTTGTACACCACCTGGGTTACCGCATCCTGGTTGGCGAAGGTGTACACCGGATGCTCCGGCATATCCACCTGAACGTTGATGTGCTTGTCGTTGATCTTCTTTTCAAAATTCACCAGGGCCAGGCCGGCGCATTCCTCCATGTCGAAGTTCATCTTCTTCTCGTCGGGCATGCCCTTTTCGTCCTGGAGCTGGGAGATGTCCAGCATACTGCGGACCAATCGGCTCAATCGCTTGGTCTCGTCGGAGACGATCTGCAGGTAGTGGTTCTGGCGCTCGGGAGGAATGGTGCCGTCCAGAATGCCGTCCACATAGCCGGAGATGGTGGTCATGGGGGTTTTCAGCTCGTGGGACACGTTGGCCACGAATTCCTGGCGCTGGTATTCGCTTTTTTGCAGGGAGGAGGCCATGTTGTTGAAGGCCACCGCCAGATCCCTGGTTTCCTCACTGTAGGAGTCCTCCACCCGGACCCGGGCTTCCAGATTGCCGTGGCCGAAGTCGTTGGCGGCCTTGGCCATCTCCCGCAGGGGACGGCTGGACCGGTCCGCATAGGCCAGTGCCGCCAGAGCGGACAGGAGCACTACCACGAAGGCAGTGTTCAGATAGAGATTGGCCAGCTTGTTCAGTACCGCGGTGGTATCCGCCGTGGGCACCGACACCATCACAAGGCCCAGAAGGCTGCCCTCCGTCTCATCCTGGATGGGCATTGCGGTGAGGAAGCGGGAATCGTCGTACAGTCCCCGGATCACGCCGGTGGTGCGGTCAACCCCGGCGGAGGAAACCTTTTCCAGATAATCGGAATTGATCTGGAGCTTGAGATGCTTGCAGACAAAGGGGGAGTCGGAGCAGAGAACGACCTTTCCTTCGGCGTTGCAGATGATGATGTCCGTGTCGGTCAGGCGGGAAGCCACATCCAGGCTCAGCAGAAAGTCCTGGCTGGAGGTGTCCTCGCCCGCCGCGTAGGAGCTGGCCAGATGGGAGAGAACCTCCGCGTCCTGATCCAGCCGGGAGAAGGTGGACTCGGTCAGATAGTTTTTTACCAGCTGCTGAAAGGAAACGCCCAGCATGGTCAGCGCCAGCAACAGGATCAATGCAGCCGCGTAGAAAACGCGGCCAAAGGAGGATTTCATTTCTGTCACACCCTTTCCGGTGCCCCGTTCTTTTCACCGTAATTATATCATTTCTGTCGCCTTTTTCAACCAAAGAGAAAAAAGTTTACATCTATTTTACGGGCGTTCCCCGGAAAGGGGGAACAAATCAAGTTCAGTATTTATCGGTTTGCGCAGCCTCCCAACAAATTGCAATTTGGCGGGCAGTGCCCGCGGACAATGGCGCACCGGGCATGTATGTCATCCGGGACTCCTGGGGGGTGCCCGGTAACGTTTCTGCGCAGTAAAATCATTGCCCAGTCAGCGTAGGGCGGGGTCTTGACCCCGCCGATCAGGTAACGAAACCTGCCAGGTTGGATAAATGGTATCAAATGTCGGTTGTTTTGATTTTTCGGCGATTATTTCGGAAATAGTGCCATTCAACGTACCAATCAAAAAACGGAACCGGGTCGGCGGGGTCAAGACCCCGCCCTACGAACGGTGCGTTGTTGTTTTTATCGAGAGGAAAATCTGCCCGCCAAATTACAATTTTCCGGGCAGGGAAACAAAAGGAATCAGCATATCATTTTATTCCGAAAAATAATTATATCTTAGCTATTGACAATCACATGACCATGTGATATTATCATGTCATGAAAAGGAAGGGAGGAATGAACCATGCAGTGGATCTTACCCGGCACCGTGCTGCGGGCCAACGCAGAGGATGCAGACCATGTGGAGTCACTGTTCCAGCCCATGTTTCTGGCGGGGGGTATGGTGCTCAGCCAGGTTTCCAGCATCACCGGGCTGGAGCCCTACATCATCCAGAACTGGGTCAAGCGGGGCTTTCTCACGCCGCCCCAGTGCAAGCGCTACACCCTGCGGCAGCTGTGCCGGATCCTGAACATCAATATGCTCAAGGGCGTGCTGCCCATGGAGCGGATCTGCGGTATGCTGACCTACATCAACGGCCAGCTGGACGACGACAGCGACGATACCATCGACGATTCCCAGCTTTATTTCATGTTTGTCCGCCTGGCGGCCCAGGCCAAGGAGCTGGACCGCAGCGGCGCCTGGATGGCCGCCATCGACCAGGTGCTCCAGGATTATCAGGAGTCCGTCCCCGGCGCCCGGGAGCGGATTGCCCAGGTACTGCGGATCATGCTCATCGCCTACGTTGCCGCCCGGATGAAGGAAGAAGCGGAAGGCTTACTCACGGAACTCAGCAATTGTTCCACGTGAAACAATTGGAAACAGGTTATGGGCTTTCATAAGCAGATCGTGAAATTGTAATTGATCGTACTGGCGCGGCAGCGCTCTTGGCTCTCCCTTTGGGAGAGCTGGCAGCCGTCAGGCTGACTGAGAGGGTAACGCAGTAAGATAATAGTAGCCGAAATCACGCCATGCTGGCCCTCTTAGGGGCGCCCCTTACGGGGCAGCCAGCTCCCCCAGAGGGGGAGCCAAGGGGTGCGTCGGTTCCGGTACCCCAAATTACAATTAACCAATCTGCTTACAAAACGATGACCACATCAGATACAATTTAAAGGAGAGAAAAACATGGACGAAAATGGAACCTATCACTATGCCGGCCCTGGGGCAACCCAGCCGAAGAAACCCAAAAAGAATTTTAGCAAGCATCTGAAGCTGGTTGCCCTGTGCCTGCTGGCGGCGGTGCTGGTACTGGCGGCGGGCACCTGCTTCTACACCGTGGACGACAAGCAGCAGGCCGTGGTGACCACCTTCGGAAAGGTCACCGATGTCACCGACGCCGGTGTCCACTTCATGCTGCCCTTCGGCATCCAGCAGGTGGAAAAGGTGGATGTGAACGTCTACCAGAAAATCGAGCTGGGCTATTCCACCGGCAAGGGCAGCAATTATAATGTAAACGAAAGCGAAAGCACCATGATTACCGGCGACTACAACATCGTCAACGTGGATTTCTTCGTGGAATACAAAATCTCCGATCCGGTGCAGTACCTGTATTCCTCCAACAACCCGGAGCTGATTCTGCGGAATCTGATTCAGAGCCAGGTGCGCAATGTGGTGGGCTCCTCCACCGTGGACGCGGTGCTCACCGACGGCAAGGAGAACATTCAGATGCAGGTGCGGGATCTGGTGACCGGCATCCTGGATGAGTACGACATCGGCCTGAGTCTGGTGGATGTGAAGATTCAGGACGCCGAACCTCCCACGAAGGAGGTCATCGAGGCCTTCAAGGCGGTGGAAACCGCCAAGCAGAAGGCAGAGACCGTGATCAACGATGCCAAAGCCTACCAGAACGCCCAGCTGCCCAAGGCCCAGGCCCAGGCGGACCAGCTGGTGCAGAACGCGGAATACCTGAAGCAGAAGCGCATCAACGAGGCGGTGGAGCATGTGGCCATGTTCAATGCCATGTACGCCGAGTATGCAAACAACCCCCAGATCACCCGCTCCAGAATGTACTATGAAGCCATCTCCGAGGTTCTGCCCGGTGTGAAGCTGTATGTGAACACCGGCAGCGGCGCGGGAAGCGACGTGCAGATGGTTTTGCCCCTGGAATCCCTGATTGCTCCCGCAGGAGGTAACAACTGATTATGAAAAATGCAAAATGGATTGTTTTGGGCATCGCTGCCCTGATCGTACTGATGGTGCTCTCCGGCTGCTTCTTCACCGTGGCCGAGGATGAATACGCCTGCACCGTACGTTTCTCCAAAATCATCAGCACCACCGCCGACGCAGGGCTCCACTTCAAGCTCCCCTTCATCGACAGCGTGAAGTATTTCACCAAGGCCACCCAGCTCTACGACATCCCCCCTTCCGAGGTGCTGACCTCCGACAAGCAGAACATGACCGTGGACTGCTACATCCTCTGGTCCATCTCCGACCCCAAGCTCTTCTACCAGACCCTGGGCTCCACCTCCACCGCAGAGCAGCGGCTGGACGCCCTGACCTACAATGAGCTGAAAACCGTCATGGGCACCCTGGCCCAGTCGGACATCATCAACATGGAGGACGGCGCCAAGCGGAATGATATTTATTCCAACATCGCCTCCGACGTGGACCGGCTGGCCCGGACCTACGGCATCCGGGTGGAGGACGTGAAGATCAAGCAGTTCGACCTGCCCGAGTCCAACCTGAACGCCGTGTACAACCGGATGATCTCCGAGCGGAACCAGATGGCGGAGAAGTACACCGCCGACGGCAACTACGAGGCCTCCATCATCCGCAACAATGTGGACAAGCAGGTGAACATCATCGTCTCCGACGCGGAAGCGGAAGCCGCCAAGCTGGTGGCCGAAGGTGAAGGCGAATACATGCGGATGCTGGCCGCCGCCTACGACAGCGACGACAAAAAGGACTTCTATGAATTCACCCTGGCCCTGGACGCCCTGAAGAGCAGCCTGGACGGCACGGAGAAAACCGTGATTCTGGACGGCAACTCCTCCCTGGCCCAGATCCTCATGGGCAACCCGTAAAAATTAGGGCAACACCGCATAATGGGGCAAGGAGATTCGGCGAGAGATTTTGTTCCAAGCGAAAGTATGAAAAATGCGGGAATACTGGATGTATTTTCCATTTTTCATACTGCACGATTGGGGCAAAAGATCCGCTGAAGCCCGCAGCTCCCATTGTGCGGTGTTGCCTTAGCTGCAATGCCTTTCGGGCATGGAGTGACGATTATTACAAAGTATTAGACATATCGCCGCCCTTCTGGTATTCTAGGATCAGAAAGGCGGCGATTTTGATGAAAAAAGAACAAACGGGCATATCCTTTACCGGTCGGGAGCTGCGGGACATGATCGTCCCCCTGTTCTTAGAGCAGCTGCTGGTGATCCTGGTGGGAGTTGCGGACACACTGGTCATCAGCTACGCCGGTGAGGCAGCGGTGTCCGGCGTGTCCCTGGTGAACCAGTTCAACACCATTTTTATCTATCTGTTCACTGCCCTGGCTTCCGGCGGTGCGGTGATCATCAGCCAGTACATCGGAAGCCGGGACAACAAAATGGCGGGAAAAGCCTCCGGTCAGCTGCTGATGTTCTCAACGGTGTTTTCCCTGGTGATGGGCCTGGGCGTGCTGTTGGGAGGCCGGGGAATGCTGGGGCTGCTGTTTGGCCGGGTGGAGGAGGACGTGATGGCCTCCTGTGTCACTTATCTTCGGATCTCCGCCTATTCCTATCCCATGCTGGCCGTTTACAACGCCGGTGCGGCATTGTGCCGCAGTTTGGGCAAAACCCGGATCACCATGAATATTTCTTTCGTCTCCAATATCATCAATGTGGTGGGCAATCTCATCGGCGTATTCGTGCTGAAGGCGGGGGTGGCCGGTGTGGCCTGGCCCTCGCTGATTGCCCGGACCGTTTCCGCCCTGTGGATCACGGTGCTGTGCTTCCGGCCCCAAATGCCGGTGCGGTATGACCGGCGGGGAATCTTCTGTTGGGACGGTTCCCTTTTGAAAAAAATGCTGGGCATTGCCGTTCCCAACGGCATTGAAAGCGGCGTGTTCCAGCTGACAAAGGTGGCCCTTTCCAGCATTGTGGCGCTGTTCGGCACCTGCCAGATTGCTGCCAACGGCGTCGCCCAGAGCATCTGGTCCCTGGCTGCGCTGGCGGGGGTTGCCATGGGGCCGGTGTTCATCACGGTGATCGGCCAGTGCATGGGCGGCGGCAATCCCCAGGCGGCGGAGGAAAGCTTTGGCAGGCTGCTGAAAATCAACGTGGCCGTCTCCCTGGGATGGAATGCCCTGATCCTGGCCCTGACGCCCCTGGTGCTTGGATGCTACAGCCTGGAGCCGGAGACAAAAGCGCTGGTATTCTGGCTGGTGGTCATCCACAACTGCTTCAACGCCCTGGCCTTTCCCTTCGCCGGAGCTCTGGGCAACGGCCTGCGGGCAGCGGGGGACGTGAAATTCACCATGTACCTGTCCCTGTTTACCACCGTGGCTGTGCGGCTGGTGCTGTCGGTGGTGTTCGCGGTGTGGCTGAACTGGGGCGTTCTGGGCATCGCCGCCGCCATGTGCTGCGACTGGAGCGTCAAAGGCGCGGCGCAGTATGCAAGGCTGAAAAAAGGAAAATGGAAATCCTTCCGACTGGTTTAAAAGGAAAACCCCGGATTTTTTCAAAAGGAATGGAAACCTATTGAAAACGTCCGGGGCTTTCTGTATAATGGGGGGCAGAAAAAGAAGGAGGAAATTCAAATGATTACCAACGATATTCGCTATGTAGGCGTGAACGACCATGAGGTGGACCTGTTCGAGGGGCAGTATGTGGTGCCCAATGGCATGGCCTATAATTCCTATGTGATTCTGGACGATAAAATCGCCGTGATGGACACGGTGGATGCCCGCTTTGGGGAGGAGTGGCTGGAGAAGATTGCCTCGGTGCTGGAGGGCCGGAATCCGGACTATCTGGTGGTGCAGCATATGGAGCCGGACCACTCGGCAAACATTTTGGCCTTCCTGGAGCGGTATCCCCAGGCAACCGTGGTGGGCAACGCCAAGACCTTTACCATGATGGGCCAGTTCTTCCCCGATGCCCCCGAAATGAAGCAGCTCACCGTGAAGGACGGGGACACGTTGAACCTGGGGAAGCATACCCTGACCTTCGTCTTTGCCCCCATGGTCCACTGGCCCGAGGTGATGGTGAGCTATGACAGCTATGACAAGGTCCTCTTCTCCGCCGACGGCTTCGGTAAATTCGGCGCCCTGGACGTGGAGGACGAGTGGGACTGCGAGGCCCGGCGATACTACATCGGCATCGTGGGCAAGTACGGCATGCAGGTGCAGAAGCTGCTGAAGGCGGCCTCCGCCCTGGATATTTCCGTCATCTGCCCCCTCCATGGCCCCATTCTCAAGGAAAATCTGGGCCATTACATTGAAAAATACGACATCTGGTCCTCCTACCGCCCGGAGGAGCCCGGCGTGCTGATTGCCTACGCCTCCATCTACGGCCACACCAAGGCCGCCGCCGAAGCCCTGGGCAAAGAGCTGGAAGCCAGGGGTGAGAAGGTGGTGCTGGCGGACCTGGCCCGGGAGGACATGGCCGAGTGCGTGGAGGATGCCTTCCGGTATGACCGGCTGGTGCTGGCCTCCGTCACCTACAACGGCGACATCTTCCCCTGCATGCACGCCTTCCTCCATGCCCTCACCGAACGGGGCTACCAGAACCGCACCGTGGCCTTCATGGAAAACGGCACCTGGGCCCCCGCCGCCGCCCGGGTCATGGCCGCCGCCCTGGAAAAGAGCAAGAATCTCACCTTCGCCCAGGAAAAGGTGACCATCAAGTCCGCCATGAATGCCGGAACCCTGGAGAGCATCCGCCGCCTGGCAGAGGAGCTGGCAGGCTAATCCCCCGACCACACTGTAGGGGAGGCGCCTCCCGTATACATTGCAGAATCAGGACGGGAAACCCGTCCCCTACGTGTCTGGACGAATTACATACCATTCAACCGAACACGCAGGGTTACTGCCTGGCGGGAGGTTGCCAATTGACAGAAAGTCCCCTTTTTGCTAAAATAAAAATTGCCTCCCATCGGAGGCAAGGGCACTA
>JALFGI010000054.1 GCA_022777455.1 Clostridiales bacterium
CCGGTGCAGCGCACACCCAGGCCGGGGCCGGGGAAGGGCTGACGATAGACCATGCCGTCGGGCAGGCCCAGTTGCTTGCCTACCACGCGGACTTCGTCCTTAAACAGGATCTTCACCGGCTCCACCAGCTCAAACTGCATATCCTCCGGCAGGCCGCCGGCGTTATGGTGGGCCTTGATGCCCTTTTCGCTCTCCAGAATATCCGGCCAGATGGTGCCCTGAGCCAGGAAATCGATGCCGTCCAGCTTCCGGGCCTCCTCGGCGAACACTTCAATAAACTCGCCGCCGATGATCTTTCTCTTCTTCTCCGGCTCACTGACTCCGGCCAGCTTGTCAAGGAAACGATCGGTGGCATCCACGTAAACCAGATTGGCGTTCATCTGGTTGCGGAACACCTCAATCACCTGCTCCGGCTCGCCCTTGCGCAGCAAGCCATGATTAACATGGACGCACACCAGCTGCTGTCCAACGGCCTTGATCAGCAGGGCGGCCACAACAGAAGAATCCACGCCGCCGGACAACGCCAGCAAAACCTTCTTGTCGCCAATCTGGGCGCGCAGGTCTGCGATCTGCTCGTCGATGAATGCCTGGGCAAGCGCGGGGGTGGTAATGCGTTCCATGTTCTCGGGACGTCTGTCCATTGCCATAGTTTGATAACCTCCAAAAATTTTGATTCTTACAGAAGTATATCATACTCGTCGAATTTTGGGAAGTATTTTTTCAGCCCCTGTCATCGGACGGCCGTTGGTCTACAAAATCATTTCGGTTTGGTGAGCATTCCCCTTGGTGCGAAACAGACCTCAAAGGCCGGAGCCCTTGAGGTCTGTTTGATATCAATCATTCCCACTCCACCGTGGCGGGGGGTTTGGAGGTGATGTCGTAGACCACCCGGTTGATGTGGCGGACTTCGTTGGTGATGCGGTTGGAGACCTTGGCCAGCAGGTCATAGGGGATGCGGGCCCAGTCGGCGGTCATGAAGTCGTCGGTGGTAACGGCGCGGATGGCCAGCAGATGGTCGTAGGTCCGGTGGTCGCCCATGACGCCCACGGTGCTCACCCCGGGGAGGACACAGAAAAACTGGGCCATGTTCTTTTCATAGCCGTTTTTCGCCATCTCGTCCCGAAGCACCCAGTCGGCCTCCTGGAGGATCTTCACCTTCTCGGCGGTGATTTCGCCGATGATGCGCACGCCCAGGCCGGGACCGGGGAAGGGCTGACGCCACACCAGTTCCTTGGGGATGCCCAGCTGCTCGCCCACCCGGCGCACTTCGTCTTTGAACAGGTCCTTCAGCGGCTCGATGGTGCCCAGGAACTTCACGTCCGTAGGCTGGGCCACCATGTTGTGGTGGGTTTTGATCTTATCGGCCTCGCCCTTGCCGGATTCAATCCGGTCGGGATAGATGGTGCCCTGGGCGAAGAAGCTGTCGGCACTTCCCTGGCGGCGGATTTCGTCCCAGAAGGCCTTGTAGAACTCGGTGCCGATGATCTTTCGCTTTTCCTCCGGGTCAGTGACCCCCTTGAGGCAACTGAGAAAATGCTCCTGGCAGTTCAGGCGGACAAATTTCATATCAAACAGACGGGTGAAAGTCTCCTCCACGAAGTCGCCCTCATCCTTACGCATCAGGCCCTGGTCCACAAACACGCAGGTGAGCTGGTCGCCCACCGCCCGGGAGATCAGGCCCGCTGCCACGGAGGAATCCACGCCGCCGGACAGACCCAGGATGACCTTCTTGTCGCCGATCTCCTCCCGCAGGGCAGCGACGGTGTCCTCGATGAAGGAGTCCATCCGCCAGGTACCCTCACAATGGCAGACGTTGTACAGGAAATTGCGCAGAATCTGATTGCCAAACTGGCTGTGGGTGACCTCGGGATGGAACTGGACGGCGTAGAGCCGCTTTTCGGCGTTTTCCATGGCCGCCACGGGGCACACATCCGTATGGGCCGTGATCTTGAACCCGGCGGGCACTTTTTCGATGCGGTCGGTGTGGCTCATCCACACCACGCTCTCGGCGGGTACGCCCTCCATCAGGCAGGAGGCGGGCTCATCCAGAATGAGGTGAATCTTGCCGTACTCGCTGGTCTCCGCGGTAATGACGGTACCGCCGCCCATCCAGGCGGTGAGCTGGGCGCCGTAGCAGATGCCGAGAACCGGAATGCCCAGCTCCAGCACCTTGGGGTCATAGTGGGGGGAGGACATATCATAGACGCTGTTGGGACCGCCGGTGAAGATGATGCCGCAGTAACCGGCAGCAGCAATCTCCTCCGGAGTGATGCCGTTGTAGGGCTTGATTTCGGCGTAGACGTTCAGGTCACGAACCCGGCGGGCAATCAACTGATTATACTGGCCGCCGAAGTCCAAAACGAGGATTTTTTCCATTGGGTTTCCTTCCTTCTGTGGAGTATGTGGAACATAGCAGAACAGGGAATGCGCAAAGGCATTCCCTATCCATTTTACAGATTGATTTCCGCGATTTCAGAGCCCACACCTTCCAGGGCGGGCTTCACTTCTGCCAGGAACGCATCCACCTGCTGGGGGCAGCGGCCAATATAGTCGCTGGGATTCAGCAGGGTTTCCATTTCCTCCAGAGTCATGCCGAATTCCGGGGCCTGGGACAGCCGCTCCAGCAGATCACAGTCCTCGCCGTTCTTCATTTTGGCGGTGGCTTCCATGGAGCACTTGCGGATGATTTCATGGAGCTCCTGACGGTTGCCGCCACGCTTGACGGCCTCCATCATCAGATTTTCGGTGGTCATGAAGGGCAGATACTCCCGTACGGTGCGCTCCACGATTTTCTCGTTGACGTGCAGACCGTCGGTGACGTTCTGGGCCAGGCGGAGCACGGCGTCAGCGCACAGGAAGCCCTCGGGCAGGGAGATCCGGCGGTTGGCGGAATCGTCCAGGGTCCGCTCCAGCCACTGGGTGGAGGCGGTCATGGGGGCGTTCATAGCATCGGCCATCAGGTAGCGGGACAGGGAGCAGATACGCTCGCAGCGCATGGGGTTGCGCTTGTAGGCCATGGCAGAGGAACCGATCTGGTTTTTCTCGAAGGGCTCTTCCACCTGGCGGTCGTGCTGCAGCAGACGAATGTCGTTTGCCATGCGGTAGCAGCTCTGGCCGATGGAGGACAGCACATTCAGAATCCGGCTGTCCAGCTTCCGGGGGTAGGTCTGGCCGCAGACGGAGAAGCACTTGGCAAAGCCAAAGTCCGCGCTGATCATCCGGTTCATCTCGTCGATCTTGGCGGTGTCCCCGTTATAGAGGTCCATAAAGCTGGCCTCGGTACCGGTGGTACCCCGGCAGCCCAGGAACTTCATGCTGTCGATGACAAAGTCCAGCTCTTCCAGGTCGCTCATCAGGTCCTGCATCCACAGTGTGGCCCGCTTGCCAACGGTGACCAGCTGAGCGGGCTGATAGTGGGTGTAGCCCAGGGTGGGCATGGCCTTATACTTCTCAGCAAACTGGGACAGGTTCTTGACCACCTTTAACAGCTCGCCCCGCAGGTATTTCAGGCCATCCCGGTAGAGCACCACGTCGGCATTGTCGGTGACGTAGCAGCTGGTGGCACCCAGGTGGATGATGCCGGCGGCCTTGGGAGCCACCAGGCCATAGGCATAGACGTGGGCCATCACATCGTGGCGCACTTCCTTTTCCCGGGCAGCAGCGGCTTCAAAATCAATTTCGGTCAGGTGCGCTTCCAGCTCTTCCACCTGCTCCTGGGTCACAGGCAGGCCCAGGGCGTGCTCTGCCTTGGCCAGACTCACCCACAGCTTACGCCAGGTGATGATTCTCGTCTCGGCGGAGAACAGGTTCAGCATATACTTGGAAGCATAGCGGGAGGACAGGGGGGATTCATAACGGTCAGTCATAAGGCGCTCCTATCTCTGAATTAACGAATGATGATGCTGTCCCGCTCGGGGCCAACGGATACATAGCCAATGTGGCAGCCGATCTTCTCCTCGATATACTCCACATAGCGCTTGGCGGCCTCGGGCAGATCCTCCCAATTGCGGATAGAGGAAATGTCACACTTCCAGCCCTCCAGGTACTCAATCACCGGCTTGGCATCAGCCAGCAGGCAGGGGAAGGGGAATTCGTCGGTTTTTTCGCCCTTCACTTCGTACTGAACGCAAACGGGTATTTTCTCCATATAGCCCATCACGTCCATCTTGGTCAGGGCAATGTTGGTTGCACCCTGGCATCTCACACCATAGCGGGTGGCCACGATGTCGATGGGGCCCACCCGGCGGGGACGGCCGGTCTTGGCGCCGTACTCAAAGCCGGCTTCCCGGAGCTTGTCCGCTTCCTCGCCAAAC
>JALFGI010000110.1 GCA_022777455.1 Clostridiales bacterium
TTTTCGTTGGCTGTTTTTTCGCTTACGCTTAAACAATCCATTAATTGTCCAAGGTGTTCTAGTTTGTCTTTACGTTATTCAATTTACAAGGTACAGAGTCGTTCAAGCTTTCGCTGTGAACTCGTTTAGTCTATCACAGAAGCCTCAACTTGTCAAGAGCTTTTTTCATCTTTTTTCAGGTTTTTTCGGCTTCGCGGCTCCCTCCGGGCCTCTCAGGGGCCGTTCATCGGAGAGCTTGCATATATTACCATCTCCCACTCCATTTGTCAAGCACTTTTTACAATTTTCTTCATTCTTTTTTGGTGACTTTATATAACGCACATCTGTCCGTCCGGCAGCGAATCAGCGTCAGAAACTCCTCCGACATACCGTCGGTTCCCCTATGTTACCGGGACCCGATGGGACAGCTTTATTCTGCCCCGACTTTGGGAAAAAGATACCTTCTTCCGTGTATCGGAAACGCAAAAAGGACGCCCTTCCGGAGAAAGGCGTCCTTCTATTCAGAGCGATATCAGGCAAAATTATTTGATTTTGAAGGTGAACTCGATCTGGTCTTCTTCATCCACTTCCACCGTACCGTAGTCGGTATGATACTTGACCAACTTGACGGTAACATAGCGGATCTTGTCATTGGAACGGAGCGCAAAATACTCGGTGTAGTCCGTGACTCCCTTCCGGAAGGTTTTATCGCCGGTGTAGAGCAGGGAGTTATAGTATCTGCCGTCGCTGCACTCCAGCAGAATCTCTTCCTCGTAGGCATCCATCGCGGAGATTTCGAAGGTATAGGCATCCACATCTATGCACGAGGAAGTATTTTTCATCTTGAGTTTGAAATCCACGCCGCCGTTTACCCATTTCCACTGGGCATAGCTCTCGTACTCCTTGCTGTTCCAGAACCAGAAATCATAGATTTCATCGTAATCCAGTGCCGCCTGGGCGTTAACCGGCAGCAGGCACAGCACACAGACCAGCGCCAGGGTCAAAGCCAAACATCTTTTCATATTTTTCCTCCTGTTCTCTTCTACGGTCACGTCCCGCTTTCAGCGCAAAGCCTGCGTTAAAGCAAATAATACACCAATTATTATATAAATCAGAGAACAGATTGTCAAGGAATAGAAAGGCAAAACCCACACAATCCGGTAAAATTGCGCTTTTCCAAAACGTTTATCGCCTTACACGTCGCTTTGGAGGCGTCGGGCGGCGCGGATGCCCACCAAGAGCTCATAAATCACCCAGCCGTGCATCACCAGGTCCAGGATGCTGTCCGTAAAGCCACCGAAGATGAACCGGCACAGCAGAGCCAGGCAAACCGTATCCACCACAAACAGCACCAGCCCCACAGTAAGCCATTGGGGTGTCTTCCGGCTCAGCAGCCAGCAGACAAGGAACAAACCCAAAATCAGGGCGCTCACTCCCAAAGCCATCCAGGTGTAGGCATGATTCACCCCGCCGAATTCAGCCAGATCAAAGCCCCGGGCCAGGCTGGTCAGGTAATAGGGCACGGAGGCGGAGAACAGCAGATAGAAATTGGTATTGGAGATCAGCAGGAGCAGGTTTGCCGCTGTCAGGCACAGCACCACCAGCAGGGTGCTTCGACCCATGGCCACCTGGCGCTCATAATACTCCTGGGAGCCCTTCTCCACCATTTGCTCTTTTTTCATTTGTCTTTCTCCCTTACAGCAAATTATGGCACACCCGGGTCACCAGGCAGGGGGTTCCGGGTCGGAACAGCACTGTATCCCCGGCCTTGGGACGGACCCCCGGTGCCGCTTCGGCATTCAGGGTCAGCTCCCAATAGGACAGGGTGAGCTTCTCCCCCTCCGCCTTTGCCACCGTGGCGAACCGGCAGTCGAAAATCTGAAGGAAGCCCTCCTGAATTTTGATTTTGGGATAACGGGGGAACTCCGTCTCCGCCGCGGCCAGCAGTGCCGGGTCGTCGCACCGCTCAAACACCTTGCTTTCATAGAGCTTTCCGTGGAGATCGGCGCTTTCATCCAGGGGATAGACCATCAGCGCGTCGAACTGCCTCCCCTCCGGGTCGGTGATGCCGTAGTCCCGGCAGCTGCGGAAGCCCCGCTTGGGATAGTATTCCGGTTCGCCATAGATGCACACCCCGGGGTAACCCGCCGCCTTGGCCAGGGGTAGCGTCGCTTCCAGCAATTTCCGGCCGATGCCGCCGCTCTGTACTGTGGGTTCCACCGTCAGGGGGCCGAAGGTCACAATGTCCAGGGCGCCCCCTTCGCGCACCAGCCTGGCCTTTGTGTAAAAGATGGCCCCCACGATTTTTCCGTCCAGCTCCGCCACCCGGCTGAACTGGGGCAGATAGTCTTCACTTTCCCGAATCAGCCGCACCAGCACATGCTCGTTGCAGCCGGGGCAATGGATGTTCCAGAAGGCACGCTGCACCATGCACTCCGTGGCACGGTAGTCATCGGGTGTCTCCGGGCGAATAATCAGTTCAGACATTGAAATTCCTCCTGTTTATTGATCGTTTCTCTTTCCCCTCCAGCCCTGCAGGCAGAAGGGCAGTTCCATCCGGTTGGCCTCCAGCAGCGCCTTGTCGAAAAGGATTTCCTCCGCCGGGCCGTCGGCCACAATCCGCCCGTGGGACAGCAGGATCACCCGCTGGCAGGTATCCAGGATCATGTCCAGATCGTGGGAGGCGATGAGCTTGGTCTGAGGAAGCCAGCGGATGGTATTGATCACCGTACGGCGATTCACGGGGTCCAGGGCCGTAGAAGGCTCGTCCATGAGAATGGTCTCCGGCTCCATGGCAAGAATGGTGGCAATGGCGGCCATCCGTTTTTCGCCGCCGGAGATCTTGTGATTGTAGCGGTGCTTTAATTCCGAGAGTCCCAGGCGGTTCAGGACCTCATCCACCCGGTGCTCTGTCTCTTCCTTGCTCAGGCCGTAGTTCCGGGGGCCGAAGGTCATGTCCTCGTAGACCGTGGGCATAAACATCTGATTGTCCGAGTCCTGCAGCACAAAGCCGATTTTCTGCCGGATCGCCGGAAGGTTCTGCTGATTCAGAGGCAGGTTATCCACGATGATCTCTCCCTGCCCCCGGAGCAGACCCAGCAGCAGCTTCATCATGGTGGATTTTCCCGCGCCGTTGGCGCCGATCAGGCCGACGTTTTCACCCCTTTGAATGGTGAAGTTCAAATGCTCCACCACAGGATGCTCCAGGTCATAGGAAAAGGACACATTCCGAAATTCTATCATTTCACATTTACCTCACAAACAGACTTCCCAGCAGGTTGGGAACATTGACCATTCTGGCAAAAAGGAACAAGCCCACGCAGGCAACCGTATACACCACGCCGGAGAAACGGCATTGAGGCACCTGGGCATAGTGGAACTCCCCCCGGAAGCCCCGCAGGCGCATACTGTCGTACAGCTCCTGGGCCCGGTCCATGCTCCGCAGCAGCAGCTGACCCAGGAAGGAACCCCAAGCGGAAATATGGATGCCCTTCTGCCCCGGTGCCCGGAGCTTGTAAGCCTCGGTCATGATTGAAACCTCCTCCAGCATGACACCGATGTAACGGTAGGTAAGCAGCAGCAGGGTCGTCAGGACGGAGGGCACATGGAGCTTTCGCAGGGCGGCGCACAGGGCATCGATGGGTGTGGTAGCGATGAGCAGGAAGGAGGCCATCAGGGAAAAGACACCCTTCAGCATCAGCGTCACCATGGACACCATACCGCCGGTGACGGTGAGATTTCCCAGCTTCATCCACGGTGTATGGTCCAGGAAGGGATTCACCAGGCCCACGGCACAGACCAGGGGCAGCACCACCCGCAGCTTATAAAAACAGGTTCGCACCGGAATCCCCGCCGCCTGGAACAGCAGAATCGGATACAGCACCATCACCACCAGCCCGGTGAAATCATATTTTGGAAACGATACCACCGCGGCAATGTAGCAAACCGTCACCAGCAGCTTGCACAGCGGGTGCAGCCGGTGGGCAGGGGAATCCTCCGCCGCAAGGGCATCCATCTCCCGCAGCTCGCAGCGGGCCTGGGTCAATTTATCCATAGAAAATCCTCGTTTCAAAAGCAATCGGAGGCACCGAACCGGCACCTCCGATAGTATACCATATCTGTTATGCTTTTGCATCCGCTTTTTTTCTGCGGAAGAAGCCGCCGCCCATGCAGATCAGCACAGCCACACCGGCCACAATGGCAGAGCCCAGCAGACCGGAAACCGTGGTACCGGCAGCGCTGTCGCTGTTTGCAAAGGCATAGTCCGGCAGGAACGCGGTCTTTTCCTGGATGGAGCCCGCCACCTCAGCGGCGCCGCTGGACACACCGTAGTCCTCCTCGTCCAGGCCCATATTCTCGCTGTAGCCGGCCTCCGCGTTGCCGAACATGGACCACTCCAGGCCATCGGGGTTGGAGCTTGCCACCAGGCTCAGACCGCCGCCGACAATGGCCACCACCACAGCCAGGATCATCACAGTGGTTTTCAGAGAGCACCGACTCTGAACAGCCGCATCACCGGTATCCACGTCCATCAGCAGCTCGGGACGGGCTTCATAGACAAACACCAGCACAGCGGAGGTAATGAGGCCTTCGACCAGGCCAATGGCCAGATGGATGGGCTGCATGATGCCAACGAAAGCACCGAAGGGCAGCTCGGTGATGCCGGAAAGGGAGGTTTCCAGAACCACGGAGAGGGCGCCCAGCTGCAAGGTGATGACACAGCCCAGGACAGAAGCCAGAACAATTTTGGACCGGCCGGCGGCTTTCGCGCCCAGACCGCCAAACAGCTTGCTTCCCATGATTGGTCGCCATAACAAGTAGTACCCAACAAAGCACCCGTAAAACGCCATGTTCCAGCAGTTGGCGCCCAGCGCCAGCAATCCGCCGTCGGCAAAGAACAGGCACTGAATGGCCAAAATCACCACCATGGACAAAAAGCCTGCCTGGGGTCCCAGCAGAGCGGACAGCATCATACCGCCGCACAGATGGCCGGAGGAACCGGTGCCGGGAATGGTATAGTTAATCATCTGGCCCGCGAAGACCAGAGCAGAGGCCACTGCCATGGTGGGCAGCTTTTCCAGGTTTTCATCTTTTTTCAGAGTCTTTACGGAAGCACCCACTGTCACCGCGGAGGCGGCATACATGGTCGCGGCAACAGCCGGGGCCAGCAACGCGTCTGCCATATGCATAGGAATGCACCTCTTCTTTCTTTTGAGATAGCATCATTATAGCAACAGGCAACCGTCAGCGGAAGCCCCCGGGGGGGATGTATTTTATCCTGATTTGCAGTAATCCACCAATAATCGGGCTTGAAGGCGCCTCACACCCCTGCAACAGGCCCGGAACCGCTTCGCCCCGGATTGACAACATTTTTCGGCAGCCTTTAAAAAACCATCGATGAAAGTCCCCCTGACCTGCTATAATACCCTTACGAAACAGGTCAGGGGGCCATGTTTTATGGGTAATGAACCAAAAAGCGCCATGTAGTATTGCTCTATTGCCCATGTGTGAGCAGGTAGAGGAGAACCACATTTTTATTGCCCTGAGAAGTTGGGATTTCTCAGGGCTTTTTCATTTTATTTTTTCGGTTATATCGTTTTCTTTATGCGCATCTCAAAAGATGGCAGCCCCAATCAATAATGCTCCTTGACTTCTACCAAGACCCCCAAGTCTTTGGCAGTGTCAAAATACTCATAGGCCTCGTAGCCCTTTTCCTGCTTAAAGATGGAAGCGTAACCGGCCTTGGCCATGATATCCTCATCCTTTTCCAGGGCACCGTCTGACAGCAGGCAGACAGAACAGACGGAAGTGCCATGCTCCTTCAGCCAGGCAGCCCAGGGATCATTGTCGCCCAAGGGCTGGATAATCTCAAACCAGAAATTGTCGCTGAAAACACTCTCCACCTTCATGGGTGTGTCGGTGATATCCTTGCCCAGATACCTGGTAAAGGGGGTGCGAACCATTTTGTGCTCGCCCTGCTCTGCGGGCGCTGTTCCGGTTCCCAGCAACGCTTTGTAGCCTGCCACGGTTTTTTCCAGATTATCGGTCACGATGATGACCTTTATGATTTTGGTAGACGAAAGAGCCATTGAATTATCCTCCTTTTTTGTCCTTCAGCGATTTGTAAAGCCGCCATCGGCGATGATTTCTGCGCCGGTTACATAAGATGATTGGTCAGAGGCCAGGAACAGGGCAATTGACGCAATCTCAGCAGGCTGACCGATATGCCCAATGGGAATTTGGGAAACCAGAGAATTGTAAACCGCCTGGTCTCCGTGAACAAACGCGGTGAATGCCTTGGTCTCCGTGGGCCCGGGGCTGATGGCATTTGCCCGGATTCCCCGCTCTGCCAGCTCCCCGGTAAAAGAGCGGGCCATGGAGCGCACGGCGGCCTTGGCTGCATTGTATACAATCGCATTCTTGCCGCCCTGGAAACCGGCAATGGAGGAAATTAGAACGATTGAGGACTTACCGGACAGATAGGGAAGAACCTTCTGCACTGTAAAGAATGCGGAAAACACATTCAAGTTCATCGTCAAATTAAAAATGTCCGGGGTAATCTCCTCGATGGGATTCTGGGGACCATTGCCCACCACGGGCACAACCGCCTTCACCTTTCGGCCAGTTTTTGCGACAGCCTGTCCCAGGCGCTCCAGGTCTTCAATCTTGGTTGCATCCATGGCAACAAGTTCTACAACCTTGGGGTTATCCGCGTATACCTTCCGGGCGTTTTCCAGATTGTGCACACCCAGAATCACATCCGCACCCTCGGCTATAAACCGCTCCGCCACAGCACGGCCAATGCCATCACCCGCACCGGTAATGACACACAATTCATGATTCAGCAATTTTTCCATATCCGTTACCTCGAATCATTTTAGCGCGCCGGCACTCATGCCCTGCTCAAAATTCTTCTGCATGAGCAGATATGCCGTAATTTCGGGAATCGCTGTCAGCACAGCGGCTGCCAGGATTTTGGTCTGGTCGTTTGTAAATTCGCCCTGGAAATACTGAGGCAGCAGCGTGACCACCTGCAGATTGGGACTCTGGAGGAACAGCAAGGGCAGCAGGTAAGCATTCCAGGCATTGATCAGCGTCAGCACGATGATTGCCGAGGCAATGGGTTTGGTCAGAGGCAGGATGATGTGACAGAACACCTGCCAAATGCTGGCGCCGTCAATTCTCGCGGCTTCCATAAACTCATTGGGAATGCCGGCATCAAAGTTCCGGGTCAGCAGGATGGTGAAGGGAATCTGCAGGGCTGCACTGGGCAGGATCACCGCAAAGAAGGTGTTGAACATGTGCAGCTTCTGGAAGGTGACAAAGAGCGGGGTCAGCAGAATCACCTCGGGCAGCGTCAGGGCAACCAGGATCAGCCAGAAATAGATCTCCTTGCCGCGGACATACAGCTTTGCAAAGCCGAAACCGGCGGTCATGCTGAAAAAGTAAACCAGCAGGATGACGCAGAAGGAAATGATGGCAGAGTTACGGAAATAGGTGGGCACCACGCCGGTGTCCCAAACAGCCTTGTAGTTATACAGACCTCTGCCGCCTAGGGAGCCAAGAACCATCTGAACCAGAGGCAGAACGTAAGGGATTGTCATAATCAGAAGAATGACCTGAAGCAGAATCCTGTTTTTTCTGGTACGCACTTCAAACATATCTCTCAGTCTCCTTTGTTGGCATAGTTCGTTGCCAGGGCTCCCACGATGGCCAGGACCAGAAGCGTGACGGATAGTGCCGCAGCGTAACCCAGATGGGATTGCCGGATGCCCTGCCGGTAGATGTAGGTTCCCAGGAATTCGGTGGCATGGTTGGGTCCTCCGGTGGTGATCAGATAAGGAATATCAAAGGTCTTAAGCGCGCCGATAATTCCCAGCATTGCCATGGAAACGGTAGTGCCCTTACAGTGGGGCAGGACCATGGTGATCAGCGTACGGATATTGCCCGCGCCGTCAATACGGGCCGCTTCCAGAATCTGCTTGTCAATCTGGCTCATGGCCGCGTAATACAGAATAAAGCTCATACCGGTGAATTCCCAAATGGCCACCGCCATCAGGACATACAGGGCCGTGTCGGGATTGGCCAGCCAATTCACTTTGATGCCCAGGTGCAGTGTATCGAATATGGACTGCAGCATGCCCTGAGGAGAGAACAGCAGGCGGAAAACAGGGGCCATGGTTGCAGGAGCCAGAATGGTCGGAATAAAGATGAGACATTTGTGCAGTGTAGGAAGCTTGACCTGGCTGTGGAGGATCGCAGCGAAGAGAAAGCCCAGAGAATTCTGCACCACAAAGGTGATAATGAAATAAACGACGGTATTTTTGATGCAGATCCAGAATACCCGGTCCTTAAAGAGCTTTGTATAGTTCTTTAGTCCCACGCTTTTTCGAACCGGGTCCAGACCGTTCCAGTTCAGGGTAGACAGGTTGAAGGTGTAGAAAATGGAATAATAAATGATTACCAGCAGGAAAATAAACGCCGGGAGAATCCAAGGCAATCCATTTATTTTGGTGGAAGAGTGGTTCGTTTTCAATTTCACGATCGGTCACCTCGCTACAGTAAAAAGATTCCGTCATCGGCCGTGATAGGATGTTAGGGGCACTTGTGATGCCCCTAACATTTTGCCTGTTGGAATAAAACCCGAATAATCTTAAGGGGTGTTAGAAAGTGCTGTCCTCGTAAGCAGTCTGCAGCTCAGCAGCGCCCTGCTCAGGCGTCATGGTGCCGGAGGCAACGCCTGCCAGAACATCCATCATGGCCTGGTTCAGGTCGGCATTGATATCGGCGAAACGGGTGTTGTCGCCGCTGGCGGTAGCGTTAGCCAGGTAGTCCACAACAGCCTGATTCTGCTTGGCGGGGTTGACCAGCTTCACAACGTCCCAGTTGGGAGTGGCAGCCTTCAGAGAAGGAACCACGTTCAGGGAGTCCGCAATTGCCTGCTGGCCTTCCAGAGAGGTGCCCAGCCACACTGCAAAGGCGGTGGCAGCTTCCAGATTGGAGGACTTGGCAGCAACGGCGGTAGCGTAGTCCAGATCGCCGAACATGGAGCCAACATTGCCGGTACCGGCGATGTCAGGGAAGTTGATGGGGATCATGGTGAAGGGCTCGTCGGTGGAGGAGGCGGATTCCATGGCAGCCTTCATGGTCTCAGGCAGGGTGTTGGAGGTGTACCAGGAGCCCATCATGACCATAGCAGCCTTCTGAGACATGAACAGGTTGTTCGCTTCGGGGTACTGCATCAGGCCCAGTGCGCCGTCCTGCATGATGCCCTCGTCAAACAGGCTCTTCCACAGTTCCAGAGCTCTGACGATTACAGGATCAGTCCACTCTGTTTCGCCGCGGCAGGCCTTCATGAAGGTACCGGGCTCAACGTTATCAGCGATGGCATGGAAAGTATCCATGTTGAAGGCACCCTGACCGGCGCCCTGAACGAAACCGATGATGCCGTTGGCTTCAAACTTTTCGCAGGCAGCTTTCCACTCCTCCATGTTGGTGGGAATGGTAACATCGTACTTCTCGAACAGGTCCAGGTTGATCCACAGGTTGCCGGCATAGACAGTACCCACGCCCAAGCCCTTCAGCTCGCCGTCGATGGTCATGGTAGCAATGGAAGAAGCGCTGAGCTGATCCTGCCAATCCTCGCCCAAAGCAGCCTTGACCGCCTCAGTCAGGTCGATGGCCTGGCCGCCGAAAACAGCGATGCCGCCGTTGGCGGAACCGGCAGAGACTTCGAATGCGTCAACGCCTTCGCCGTATGCCAGAGCGGGCTTCAGAGTTGCGTCGTAGTCATCAATGGTAGTCTGCTTCCAGATAACCTTGATGTCGGGATGGGTCTTGTTGAATTCTGCAATGTACTGCTCATTCGTGGGAGAGCCGGGAGTCCAGCCCCACCAAACAATCTCCGCGTCTTCCGCGGAAGCGCGGCCGACGCCTGCCAGGAGCATGGTGGCCACCAGTGCCAGGGTCAGAACCAATGCCAATGTCTTCTTCATAATGATTCTCCTTTTCTTTTGATTTTATATTCAGCATTACTGCTGAGTATACGGTTTCATGAGGTTTTGAATGTAAGCCACACTTTGCAGGTAATCCCCATCGCTGTCCAGATGCTCGATGATGAAAGGCATTTCAGGATCATAGCTGCATGCGGTCTCGATTAAATGCCGGATGTTCACACCGCCGTTTCCGGCGAAGGTCTCCCGGAAGAAAACAGTATAGTTTTCCTCCATCTTCACATCCTTCAGATGACAGCTTCGGACATATCTGCCCAACTTTTGGAAGCATTCGTCCACAAATTCCTCGTTGCCGAAATATCGCTGGGGCGTGGTCATCCAGTTGAAGACATCCATGTGGACGGCGAACCGGTCTCTTGCCACATCTTCCAGCAGATGCAGGTATTCCTCCGGTCCTGTGGGATACATCCAGGGCATGGATTCCACGGTGAAATATGTATTGCGGGGGTTCACGGCATCGACGATCTGCTGAATGGTTTTCACGCCCAGCTTCCAGGTCTCTTTTGAGAAATTATCCTTGTAAGCGCCGTCCCACCGGGGGCCCCTGGCACCCAGGATATTCACACAGCACTGTGCGCCGATCCGGTCTGCCAGCTCCAGCTGCCCGATTGTATACGCAACCGCCTTCTGGCGGTTCTCATCGTTTAAGTCCATGGTATTCCGCCAAACGCCCACTTCGGCAATCATCAGATCATTCTTTCTGGCTTCTGCCACGAATTCGTCCACCAGTTTGGGATCATCCCGGCAGGTCAGATGGAAATTGACGGCTCCAAGGCCCAGGGATTTGTGTTTTTCTGCCCAGTGTGCAGCGCCCTCGTGCTGCAGTGGGGAAGATGTACCCAGACGCATAGGCTTTAACGGGGATAGCTTTCCAGCAGCTCCACGATGCACTTAAGCTCGGGTGCATCCAGATAGTTGTATTCACCGCTGCCGTCACCGTAAACACCGTGCTGTACCAGCTTCAGGCCGTTGGCTTCCGCATTTTCTACCCACTTCTTGGAATCTTTGACCTGAAAAGCCAGGTGGTGCATTCCTTCGCCGTGCTCTTCCAGGAAGTTTCTCCAGGTAGAGGGCTTCTCGTTGGGCTGGATCAGCTCAATCTGCAGTGCGCCGGGGCCAACATCAAAGAAGGCCATCCAGCAATATGCTTCAGGTGCGGGTTCCCCCTGGAAAGTGGTCTGGGTGGTTGCGTAATCACCAATGGGCTGGGTGGGGGGAACCTCCATGCCCAGGAAGGCAGCCCACTTCTTTTTGGACTCCTCCACATCTTTAACAATAAAACCGACCTGTGCAACGGTATGGGTGCCAAGTACTCCTGCCATAATGATTTCTCCTTTCGTTTATGTTAACAGGTTTTTACCTGTTAAATGTCTTCGGGGTAACCGCCGGGGGCGATGGGTCGAGGCCGCTGGCAGCTGGTGGTCATATGGTAAAACTCGCCGGTCTGGCTGGACTTCAGCAGTCCCTCCAGCGCCTCGGTAATGTGCAAGATGAGCTGACCATTTGCCCGGTTTTCCGTTTTGGCTTCGATGGCCTTTGCCAGGTCCAGCACGCCGATACCCCGGGAATAATCCTTCACTCTGGGGAAGATCTCCGGGAGATCGTAGAATTTCTGCTTTCTTGCCGCGGCCTCTTCGTCATCCCGGTAGGCAAAATCGGTATACTGCTCCTTCCGGTATACCCTGGGGGTGCCGCCGCCGAAATTGGGATCCGGGTAGGCCAACGTACCGCCGTCGCCGTAAATCTCGAACATGGGAAGGCTGGACTTGTAAATGTCAAAGCTCACATTTAGATTCACCACCACACCGCTGACCAGCCGCAGGATGGCGGTGTAATGGGTGGGCGTTTCCACCGAAATCGTGCTGCCGGCGTTTGGGCCTGTATATACCCGGCGGGTACCTGCCGCCTGGGCTGCGAATGCGGCAATGGTTTCGATTGGACCCAAAAGGGAAACAATGGCGGACAGATAGTAGGGAGCCATGTCCATCAGGGGACCGGCGCCCTTCTGATAGAAGGGGCCCGGATTGGGGTGCCAGGTTTCCACGCCGAAGGTCGTCATGTTCGCAGTTACAAAGAAGGGCTTTCCGATCAGGCCGGCATCCAGATAGTACCGCATGCTCTGCAGCCCGGAGGCCAAAAACGTGTCCGGTGCGCTGCCTACCTTCACTCCCTTTTCTGCGGCCAGTGTCAACACTTCCCGGGCCTGTTCCAGAGTTGGCGCAAAAGGCTTTTCACTGAACAGATGCTTCCCCGCCGCGATGATCTGCCGGTCCAGCGCTACGTGGAATTGGGGTGGAGTCAGATTGATGATGATGTCAATTCCCTCATCCTTCAGCAGATCTTCCGTGACGTATGCCTTGGGAATGCCAAACTCGCCTGCCAGCTTTTCGGCCAGCTTGATGTCAATATCTGCACAGGCGCAGACTTCCAAATCTCCGTAGAATTTCTGAATATCCGCAATATACGTCCGGCTGATCACACCGGAACCGACGATTCCAATTTTGTATTTCCGCATCCCACCGCCTCCAATTGTTAATATTACACATATTTCTGCTTGTTTGTTACTGTTTTCTGTGTATATTGTACCAATTTATTTCATCGTCTGCTTTTCATATCCTCCGCAATCGATGCGCAAATATTGTAATTTACGTATAAATTTTTTCCCAATTATAAAGCGTTTTTGTTGTCTTTTTTACTGCTATTGCACAATTTGAACAATTTTTCAAAATGTCGCTTCCTATATATTGTAATTTTACGCATCATTCGGTAAAATACAGTCATGAAGCAACAACCCCCCTGTTCTCAGAAGGTGAATGGAATATGCTCAGAAACGATTACTTTGAATTTGTTACGTTCAACAGCGGAAAACACTTCAATGTTTCCAGACATGTGGATATTTCCTATCTGGACAAGCTGCACTGGCATCCCTTTGTGGAAATCCTTGTGAGCCTCACTGACCACAATGAGGTCAGCATCAACTTCACCAAATACACGCTGGGACTCAACGATATTCTCGTTGTGTACCCCGGCGATCTTCATTCCATTGATTCCTGCACCGAAGGCTCCATGCTGGTCATCCAGTTTTCAAGCGAACTGCTCACCATTATAAGTGAGCTGGGCAGCAGCATGCCTCTGCTCACCCAGTACCCCTATTTCAAATACGATTCGACCACCGCAGAGAGTGATCGTCTGGTGTTGCTGATCAAGGAGTTCTGTGAAACCTTTGAGTCGGATGCCAATTTCAAGGAAGTTCATATGTATTCTTTGCTTTTGAGCTTCTTTGAGCGGATCGGCAACCGGTGCATGAGCATCAAAACAGAGCATTCAGAGGATGTCGCCGACGCCCAAAGCAAGACCATCAAGAAAATGGCAGAGGCCTGCCTGTATATCTCTCAAAACTGCACGCAGCCGCTGACGCTGGACGATATCGCCAGCTTCATGGGGGTGAGCAAATCTCACTTTGCCCATCTGTTCAAGGAATACACCGGCATCACCTTCGTAGACTATCTGACAGCAGAGCGGGTCAAACGGGCCCAGACACTGTTCCTCAATCCCAACATGCAGATCATTGACATTGCGTTTGATTCCGGTTTTTCCAGTATTTCCTCCTTTAACCGTTCATTTAAGAAAATTACCGGACTCTCACCCAGCCAGTTCCGTGAGACCATGATCGAACATCTGAACTAAGGCAGCACCGCATAATGGAGCAAGGAGATTCGGCGGGATGCATGTTTGAGCCAGCTTCCCCATGAGGGAGGCGCGAGTTTTCTGCTCTCAACGGAGACAGACTGAAAAGATCTTATCCACCACTTTCGGCAAGCAATCCCACATTTTCATGAAAAATCACCTGAACTCTATCGACTATAGCCCCCTTCCATGATATAATACGGGAAATTATCCATGAAAGGGGGCTGCCATCATGCCAGAGCAGCCGAAAAAGACACCGTGTGGTATTGGTGTGTTAGCCCATGTGGATGCGGGAAAGACCACTCTTTCGGAAGCCCTTCTGTATTGCAGTGGGGAGCGGCGGACTCTGGGGCGGGTGGACCACGGAGACGCCTACCTGGACAGCCACAATCTGGAGCGGGAGCGGGGCATCACCATTTTCTCCAAGCAGGCCCGGCTGGAAACCGACCACCGGCAGATCATCCTGGTGGATACCCCGGGGCATGTGGATTTCTCGGCGGAGGCGGAGCGCACCATGCCGGTGCTGGACTGCGCCGTGCTGGTGATCAGCGGCACCGACGGGGTCCAGGCCCACACGGTGACCCTCTGGCGGCTGCTGGAACGCTACCAGGTGCCGGTATTCCTGTTTATCAACAAAATGGATCTGCCCGGGGCGGACCGGGAAAAGCTGCTGGCCCAATTGCAGCAGCAGCTGAGCCCCGGCTGTGTGGACTTCGGCATGGCCAAATCGGAAATCGCCGAGGCGGCGGCCATGTGCGACGAAGGTCTGCTGGAAAGCTACCTCGCCACCGGCGCCGTGACGGATGGAAATCTGCGGGGGCTGATCCAGGGCCGGAAGCTCTTCCCCTGCTGCTTTGGCGCGGCGCTGAAGCTCACGGGCGTGGAGCAGCTGCTGGCCCTGCTGGACACTTACGCCCCTCAAAAAGAATACGGAAGCTCCTTTGCCGCCCGGGTGTACAAAATCTCCCGGGATGCCGCTGGGACCCGGCTGACCTGGGTGAAGGTCACCGGCGGCAGTTTGAAGGTGCGCCAGAATCTGCGCTACACCAACCGGAAAGGGGATGCGTTGGAGGAGAAGCTGGTGCAGCTGCGGCTGTACTCCGGGGACAAATTCACCGCCCCGGAGGAAGTGAATGCCGGGCAGCTGGCGGCCATCACCGGCCTTTCCGCCACCTATGTGGGCCAGTCCCTGGGAGCGGAGCCGGAAGGACAGCCTCCCGTCCTGGAGCCGGTGATGACCTACCGGGTAAACCTGCCCAAGGGCTGCGACCCCGCCCAGGCCCTGCCCAAGCTGCGGCAGCTGGAGGAGGAAGGCCCCCAGCTCCACCTGCTGTGGGAAGACGGGCAGATCCATGTGCAGATCATGGGACGGGTGCAGCTGGAAATTTTCCGCAGTCTGGTGCAGCAGCGCTTTGGTCTGGAAATCACCCTGGACGACCGGCGGATTTTTTATAAGGAAACCATTCTGGACACGGTGGAGGGCGTGGGCCATTTCGAGCCCCTGCGCCACTACGCCGAATGCCACATTCTCCTGGAACCCCTGCCCCAGGGCTCCGGGCTGGTATTGGATACCGTCTGCCCCCTGGATGTGCTGGACGGGAACTACCAGAACCTGATTCTCACCCACCTGGCGGAGAAAACCCACCGTGGTGTGCTCATCGGCGCCCCCATTACGGACATGAAGCTCACCCTGCTGGTGGGCAAGGCCCATCTGAAGCACACCGAAGGCGGCGATTTCCGCCAGGCCACCTACCGGGCGGTGCGCCAGGGACTGATGCAGGCCAAAAGCCAGCTGCTGGAGCCCTGGTACGATTTCGCGGTGACCGCCCCCACGGAGCTCATCGGCCGGGCCATCACCGACATCCGGTCCATGGGTGGAGAATTTGAGGCCCCGGAGAGCCAGGGGGCCGTTTCCACCCTGAAGGGCATGGTCCCCGCTTCGGAGGTCCGGGACTATGCCGACCAGCTGGCGGCCTACACCCAGGGGCGGGGACGGCTGCAGCTGTCCCTCCACGGCTATGCCCCCTGCCACAACACCCAGGCGGTGGTGGAGGCGGCGGGCTACGACCCGGAGGCCGACCTGGACAACACCCCGGATTCCGTGTTCTGCGCCCACGGAGCGGGCTTCAACGTGAAATGGAACCAGGTGAAGGATTACATGCACCTGGAAAGCGGCCTGAAGGAAGAAAAGCCGCCCCAGATCATTCCCCGGGCCAGCATCGACGACAAGGAACTGGAACGGATCATGGAGCGGGAATTCGGCCCCATCAGCCGCCGGCAGTACGCCGCCCCCGCCTCCCGCCCCGCCACGGAGGAGGTCACCATCCGCCAACCCAAGCAGCGCTGCATCATCGTAGACGGCTACAACATCATCTTCGCCTGGGAGTCCCTGGCAAACCAGGCCAAATCCGACCTGGACGCCGCCCGGCGGCAGCTGTGCGACGCGCTTTCCAGCTACGCCGGCTTCACCAAGCACCGGCTGGTAGTGGTGTTTGACGGCTACAAGCAGAAGGGCAGCACCGGAGAAAAAAGCCAGTTCCACAACATCCAGGTGGTGTTCACCCGGGAGGGTCAGACTGCCGACCGCTACATCGAAGAGCTGGCGGCGGAAATCGGAAACAACTATGCCGTAAGGGTAGCTTCCTCCGACGGCCTGGTGCAGCTGAGCTCCTTCCGCAGCGGCGTGCTGCGGATGTCCGCCCGGGAGCTCCAGGACGAGGTAGAAAACGCCCACCGGGAAATGGGGAAATATTTCCGCTGTTAGGACACAGGCATCGGCGGCGAGCGTGTTTGGTTGAATGGCACCACATCCATCGTGGTACGAATTCGCCCGACCTGGTTCATGATTGTGGGGTAGTACCGCACGGGCGGATAATATCCGCCCGTGCGGTGGGCGCGGGATGTGCTCTTTTTGGAATTGCTTCTTCCCTTCGGCTGATTTTGCCGGGAAGGTATGATAGGATTTAGGAGGTTAAGCGTGGAGGACGCTTCTTTTATGGAACAAGCCCTGGCTCTGGCCAGGGAGGCCGCCCGGGAAGGGGAAGTGCCCGTGGGCTGCGTCATCGTCCGGAAGGGCGAGATCGTAGGCCGGGGCCGCAACCGCAGGGAGAAGGACAAGTCCGCCCTGGCCCACGCGGAGGTGGAGGCCATCGCCCAGGCCAACCGCACTTTGGGTGGTTGGCGGCTGTGGGAGTGCACCCTGTACGTCACCCTGGAGCCCTGCCCCATGTGCGCCGGGGCCATCCTCAACGCCCGGATTCCCCGGGTGGTTTATGGGGCCAGGGACGAAAAGTACGGTGCCTGCCGCAGCGTGTGCAGCCTGTTTGACATGAATTTCAACCACCATCCGGTGGTGGAGGGCGGGGTGCTGGAACAGGCGTGCGCCGAATTGATGCAGGAATTCTTCCGGGAACTTCGCGTCCAGCTGAGAAGCAGACCAAAGTGGAGGCAGCCGGAATAACCGCAGGAGGGATTGGATTGGACCAGGTGCGCAGTGCCCGAAAATTCGGAATATCCGTGATTTTGCTGACCATGCTTTTCCGCGTGTTTGAGCTGGGGCTGCCCCAAAAAGCGCTCCGCTCCGTCAACTGGCCCTCCGCCAGGCAAATAGAGAAAGAGACCGAACGGGCAGTTCGGTCCTTTTCTTTTCCCTTCCCCTTTGAGTCCTCCCCACCCACGGACTATACCCCGGAGCCGGTGCGCCCGGTGTTCACCGCCGGGGATATTCAGGCGGTGGAGGTGGTGTCTGCCTCCCGGGAGGAAGCGGACTGCGAAGCGCTGATGGAAAGCCCTCTGACCTGGAACCTGGTCGGAAGCGGGCCGACGGTGCTCATCGTCCACACCCACACCTCCGAAAGCTACGAGAAAAACGGGGCGGACTATCAGGAAACCGCCGCCTACCGCACCCTGGACGAAAACTACAATATGCTCTCCATCGGTGACCGGGTAGCGGAGCTTTTGGAAGCGGAGGGCATCCGGGTGATCCACGACCGGGAATTCCACGACTATCCCGACTACAATACCGCCTATACCCACGCCCGAAAAGGGGTGCAGAGCCTTTTAAAGCAGAATCCCGGCATCCAGCTGGTGCTGGACCTGCACCGGGATGCCTCAGAGAGCAGCGGAAGTCAGCTGCGCACCCACGCCCTGGTGAATGGGGCGGACAGCTCCCAGCTGATGATCGTGCTGGGCACCGGCAATTCCGGACTGCCCAACGAAGGATGGGAAGATAACCTCTCCCTGGCCCTGAAGCTCCAGGCCACCCTGGAGGGGCAAGCCCCCGGCATCTGCCGCCCCATCTCCCTGCGCAGCCAGCGGTTCAACCAGGATCTGGCCCCCCACGCCCTGCTGGTGGAGGTAGGCGCCGCCGGGGACAGCCATGAAGAAGCCCTGGTTGCCGCCGAGCAGCTGGCAAAGGCATTGGCCGTGCTGAAATACGGGACGGAATAATGCCTTACGTTTTTCTTAAGTTCACAAAACGTCTATTGCATTGCCTTCCCGGGTTTGATAGTATTTTGTTGTATACAGATCGGCTAAACCCGGCAGGACGATAAATTGTAATTTGGCGGGCAGATACGGCTGCGCCCCTTGGCTCTCCCTTTGGGAGAGCTGTCAGCCGAACAGGCTGACTGAGAGGGTACCGCAGTGAGATAATAGCATCCGGAATCAAACCATGCGGCCCTCTCAGTCTGCCCCGTAAGGGGCAGCCAGCTCCCCCAGAGGGGGAGCCAAGGGGTGCGTCGGTTCCGGTCGCCAAATTACAATTTACATATTTGCCGTGAAACACAATGTTAACGCACCATTGCAATCAATTGCTTCTTTCCCGTGCGCTCCAACAGATAGCAGGCAAGATACGACGCGGCGAACACCGCCGCGGTGAAGGCCAGATCGTTTGCCGTCACGCCGGCTTTGCGCTGGAGAAAATCGAAGATTTTGGCAATGAACAGATGGCTGCAGTAAATGCCCAGGGTGTATCTGCTCAGCTTTTCAATGAAGGACGCGACCCTGCTGCCCATCTTCTCCAGGGG
>JALFGI010000135.1 GCA_022777455.1 Clostridiales bacterium
GCGGTCATGCCCGCGCCCTACAGAGCGTGTGCAGCAAACATCAATTTGACGACCAGCTTACTAAACCCGATAGTCTAAACACCAATTTATCGTGCCCATGCGGAAAACCGGTAGGCGTGTTTTCTCACAGAATTCTCACAGGAAACCCCGATCTCTCACACCGTACTCACGGCTTCCGCGCTAGAATCACAGCGTAAGATCAATCCGAAGGCAAAAGGAGGATTTTAGGATGATGACACAGGAACTGACCGGCTGCGCCATGCAGCTGCAGGCCCTTTGCGATGGGGTGCGGAAATATGCCAAGGCCCGGGATTTTCAAAAATGCGTGGCCATGATTTGCCAGGCCATGGGGAAATTCCCCAACGCGCCCCAGCCTCACAACCTGCTGGGAATCGTGATGGAAAAAGAGGGCGACCACGTCGGCGCCATGCGCCACTTCCGGGCAGCCTACGCGCTGGACCCTACCTACTTACCGGCAAGGCAAAATCTGGATTACTACGGTACATTTTATTCCCGGGGCGGCTGTGCCTATGACGAGCGCGATTGCCCTCAGGAAGCCCCGTCGCCCTATGTAATCAAATACGACGAAAAAGGCATTGGTCACGCGGTCAGGAGGAATGCAAAATGAGTATCTTGAAAAGCAAAAAGCAGGAAAACTTCACCATTATTGTGGGCTGCGGACGGCTGGGCGCCAATCTGGCGAACACCCTGTCCGAGGAGGGCGAAAACGTCCTGATCCTGGACAAGGAGAAGGAAGCCTTCCGCAAGCTGTCCCCCTCCTTTGGCGGGCTGACGGTGGAAGGCGACGGAACAGATTTGGATGTGCTGAAGAAAGCGGACATCTCCCGGGCCAATGCCGTCATTGCCGTTACCAACAACGACAACACCAATATTCTCATTGCCCAGCTGGCAAAGGAATTCTATTCCGTTGGACGGGTCATTTCCCGGCTGTATGACCCGGAGCGGGAATGTGTCTACCGGGAGCTGGGCATCGATACCATCTGCCCGGCAGTGCTGTCTGCCAACGAAATCGACAAGCTGCTGGATAAGGAGGTAAGCGCATGAAAGGGAATGTACTTTTGGTGGGCGGCAGGAGCAAGGCAAAGTCCCTTGCTCAGTCTCTGCTGAAAAAGGGCTATCGGGTCACGGTCATCAACAGGGAATTGTCCGACTGTGAGAAACTGGCGGAGAATGAAAAGCTCACCGTCATCCACGGTGATGGAACCAAGCCTTATGTGCTGGAGGATGCAGGGGCCGGGAATATGGAGCTTGTCATTGCCCTGACCCCCCGGGACGAGGACAATCTGGTGATTTGCGAGCTGTGCAAGAAGAAGTTCCGGGTTCCAAAAACTTTATCCCTGCTGTCCGATCCCCAAAAAACGGACTTCTTCTACAAAATGGGGGTGGACAGCGTGGTCTGCGCCATTTCCGCCGTCACCAGCATCATTGAGCAGCAGGCCTTCATGGAGGAAATGGCAAAGGCCATCCCCATCGGAGAGGGCCGGGTACAGCTGCTGGAAGTGCCCATCACCGAAACAGATCCGGCAGCCCAGAAGCAGGTCTGGGAAATCAATCTTCCCAAGGAGGTCATCATCGGCTGCATCCTCCGCCGGGATCAGACCCTGATCCCCAGAGGTGACACCCGGATTCTGGCGGGAGATATTCTTGTCCTGATCTCGGGAAACGAGCAGGAGGAAATCGCAATTCTGGAATTAAAGGGCGGTGAGGCCAAATGGCAAAAATGAAAGACTGCTCCAACCGCGGCAAGCTGATGATTATGATTGGTCTGTTGGTGATAGCCCCGTTAGTGATTCTTCCCTTCTATCCGCAGGACATTGGCTATGCAATCTACTTTCTGCTGACCGGGCTGCTCTCTATCCTGGCGGGGGGTCTTGTATGCGCATTTGGAAAGCGGGAAGCCTATTTCAGCTCTGACCGTCTGACTGCCCAGCGGCACAGCAACAACACCGTGCTGTTTACCTGGTTCTGGGGAATTGCAGTCGGTGCCATGCCCTTCTTCCTTTCGGGGCAGCTGAGATTCGTGCAATCTCTCTTTGAATCCGTCAGTGGCTGGACAACCACCGGGCTTTCCGCGATGGATGTGACAAAGACTTCCCACATCTTCCTGTTCTACAGAAGCTTCATGCAATACTGCGGCGGCCTGGGCTTTGTGATGATGATGGTCATGCTGGTATCCGGCAAACGCTCCATGGATTTGTTCAACGCGGAGGGACACCCGGACAAACTGATGCCGAACCTCAAGCAGACGGCCCAGACCATTTTTGAAATGTACATTATTTTCCTGGTTGTGGGTACGACGGCATATATGGTTTGCGGGATGCCGTTGTTTGACAGCCTTTGCCACGCCATGTGCAGCCTGTCCACCGGCGGCTTTTCCACGAAGCTCAGCAGCATCGGCGAGTATCACAGCCTGTCCATTGAAATCGTTACAATCGTCCTGATGCTCATTGGCACGACAAATTTCGCGGTGCTGCTGCTTTTGCTCCGGGGAAAATGGCAGCAGGCGGCAAAGGTCAGCGAGGTGCGGTTCCTGTTTCTTC
>JALFGI010000178.1 GCA_022777455.1 Clostridiales bacterium
TCTGCGGATCTCAGCGGATCTTTTGTGCCATTTCTGCAGTTCCAAAAACGGGAAATACATACAGTATTCCCCCATTTTTGAAACTTTGAACTGGCACAAAATCTCTCGCTGAGCTTCCTTGCCGAATTATGCGGTGTAGCCAAAAAAATGCACACGGGTATACTGTGCCCAGTGGGAACAGGGAAAATCGATTGAGCGGCTCACGGTAGCCGGTTGATATCCTATTCAAACTCAGAAAGGTTGGTATGATCAATGCGTAAAATTGCAGTTGTTTATTGGAGTGGAACGGGCAATACTGAGGCAATGGCCGCTGCGGTGGCGGATGGCGCCAGAAACAAGGGGGCAGAGGCAGCTTTGCTGACCGCCTCCGAGTTCGGTGCGGATCAGGTGGCGGATTTCGATGCAATTGCCTTCGGCTGTCCGGCCATGGGTGCGGAAGCGCTGGAGGAGGACGAATTTGAGCCGATGTTCTCAGCCTGCGAAAGTCAGCTGGACGGAAAGAAAATTGCATTATTTGGCTCCTATGGCTGGGGAGATGGGGAATGGATGCGCTCCTGGGAGCAGACCTGCCGTGATGACGGTGCGGTTCTCGTCTGTGAAAGTGTAATCTGCAATGAAGCACCGGATGAAGATGACCTCGCCCGGTGCGAAGCCCTTGGTGAAACATTGGCCTGATATCAGAATCATTCCAAATCAATACCTCCTATTGTGTAACGGCAGATGAACATGGATTCATCTGCCGTTAACGATCCGTTAAGGACGATGGAAGGATCGAAAAGATGCTTTTCTGATTGACAAAGCAATAGGGTGGTGTTATGATAATACCGGTAAGCAGTTGCTAACAGCACGCTGCTATTTTCAAGACTGAAAGTTAGCGGAGGCTAATATTTGAGCATAGAATCTTGTAAAAAAGAAAGCAAATGAGCCCTGCGTTTTCTTTTCCAAGGAGTCATATTCATAATACATCGCCGGGATGCACGAAAAAACAGGAGGTTTGTAAAATGGTTAAGACGGTACTGAAAATAGACGGCATGGCCTGCAGCATGTGCGAAGCCCATGTTAATGACGCGGTCCGCAAGGCTTTTGCGGTGAAAAAGGTCACCTCCTCCCACACGAAGGGGAGAACGGAAATCCTTTCGGAACAGCCTCTGGAGGAAAGCAAACTCAAAACGGCCATTGAAGCCACCGGATATCAGGTGACAGCCCTTCAAAGCGAGCCTTATGAAAAGAAGGGCTTTTCCCTGTTCAGAAAATAGCCGGTGGGAGGAAGGACAGTTATGATCATGGGGCCCTGGCTTCTCTCGTTCAAGCCGGACTGGGAATGCTTTGGATCAATTCTATCTGAGGAGGAAAACAAGTATGCGGATTTTGGTGTATGGCGCGGCGGCGGGCATTATCATGGCCGTGACCCAGTTCCGCGCAGGCCATGTGGGTCTCGGCGGCTGCCTGGCCAATGTGGCGGATGCGGACAACATTTATGTCATGAATGACGGGGAAATTGTGGAAAGCGGCACCCATGAGGGGCTGCTGTCTCTGGGCGGACATTATGCCGCGCTTTGGAATGTCCAGCAGGCGCTGGAACACTACGGAAAGGAGGCCCATGTATGAAAAGAAGAAGCGGTTTTGCCGTGATGGGGAAGCTCATCGGCCTGGTGAAGCCCCTGACCGGGTATATGCTCCTTGCCATCACCATGGGACTTGTCGGACACCTGTGCGCCGCCTTCATCACCATCTTCGGCGGCGAGCGGCAGCGGCTGGGACTGGCCCGGGCCTTCCTCCACGATGCGCCCTTCCTGCTGCTGGATGAACCCACCAGCAATCTGGACAGCCTGAACGAGGCGGTGATTCTTCGCTCTCTCCGGGAGGAGGGGCAGGGTAAAACCGTGGTTCTGGTCTCCCACCGGGCCTCCACCATGCGTATTGCCGACAAGGTTTACTCTGTGGAGCATGGGAGGATGAGCTGATGGACACCCAGACCAAACGGGAGCGGGAAAAACAGCTTGTATCCCAGATGATAGCCCTATACTGCCGGAAGAAACACAGTGGAAAGACCCTCTGTCCCGACTGCGCCGCCCTGGATGCTTATGCCCGGCAGCGCAGCGACAGGTGCCCCTTTATGGAGACCAAGACCTTCTGCTCCAACTGCAAGGTGCATTGCTACAAGCCGGACATGCGGGAGAAGATTCGGGCCGTGATGCGGTTTTCCGGCCCTCGGATGATTTTCTGCCACCCCGTCACCGCAATCCGTCATGTGATCGAAACCAAAAAAGAAAAGAGACGATTGAAGAAAACAACATGAACATCAAGAAAATCCTGTACATCTCACTGGGCTGCATCGGCGTAGGACTGGGTGCTCTGGGTGCTCTGGGTGCCGTGCTGCCTCTGCTCCCGGCGTTCCCGTTTTTGCTGCTGGCAGCCTTCTGCTTTGGCAAAAGCTCCGAAAAGCTTCACGCCTGATTCACCGGCACCGGGCTCTACAAGGACAACCTGGAAAGCTACGCCCAGGGCAAAGGCATGACGCGGAAAACCAAGGTGCGGATCATGGTGGCGGTGACCATCCTCATGAGCATCGGCTTTATCATGATGCACCGGACAAATGTGGGACGTATCGTGCTGGGATGCGTGTGGGTGTTCCATCTGTTCTATTTCCTGTTTGATGTAAAAACGATTCCCGGTGAAATTTACCCTGCACCCCAGAGAGCTTAAATAAAAAAGATACCTGCGAAATCCAATCGCAGGTATCTTTTTTCAGCCGTTCAAAACCTGAACGGTCGCTTTTGTGTGTTCAACAAACAGGTTCTGAATGGCTTCCAGTTCCCCGAGACCGTGCACCTGGCATACCACCTCATAACCGGCGCTTTCAAAGATGCGCTTCCAGGAGCCCTCTTCCTCACCGGCCATGTCGTTATTGGCGTGGTCTCCGGCGACGATCATCATTGGCTGCAAAAGCACACGCTTGTAATTCCCGGCCTTCACCGGGGACAAAACCTTATCCACGGTGGGGGCAGCCTCCACGGTGCCGATGAAATAATTGGCTCTTCCGCTGCCTGCCAGTTCCTTCTGCATTCTTTCGTATACTTCGTTGGCAGCTGCCTCCGTGCCATGGCCCATCAGGCAGATGGCGGTTGCTCCATCGTCATAGGCGGCGGTGGATGCAGCCAGGGCATCGGCAACGATCCGGGAATCCTGGTCAGAGGTCAGCAGTGGGGCACCGATGGAGAGGGAAGTAAAAGCACCCTGATACCGGGCGGCTTCCTTGACCAGTTTTAGAATCGAATATATAAGGTTGATGAATCGTTCAGCCTTCTTATTGATCATTTAGAGGCAGCCGTTACAAAGAGAATGGCGAATGCCGGTACATTTGATTCATCCTGGAAAGCATAAAACAAGGTCATTATGAATTAATGATTCCTTCATCTTTTAATTATTCCCCGCCTGTTGGCTGAGGGGGGTACATTCCCCTTATACCCAGGGCAGAACAAACAAGTACATCAACAAAAAAGGGCTTCCGAAGCGATGGCGTGAAAAACATCAAAACCTCGGAAGCCCTTTATTTTCAAACCTTTTTCGGTGCTTATGTGCCGGAAAGGGCTTTTTTCTTTTGTATCAAAGACAGCGTTTTTATAGATCCAGCTTGCTGCAGCGGTAGCCGGACCTGCTGATCAGCAGGTCCTTGAATTCGTAGAAAGACTACCACCCGCTATGCGGGTGCGCCGGAAAAAGTTCTACTTATGCGTAGAAAAGAAAAACCTCCAGTGATAGAGTAGTAGCAGGTTCGCCAACCGCTACAAAACAAAATCAATGGAGGTTATCCAAAT
>JALFGI010000181.1 GCA_022777455.1 Clostridiales bacterium
GGGAAGTGCAACGTGATCCAGCTCCGGGGGGATGTCCGAAGCAGCCATGCGTTTAATCTTGTGAGCCGTATCTATAACCGCTTTGACCGATGGGAAGAATCCCTGCGGAAGATACTTGACACCACCGCTAGTCTGAGTGAAATGATTCAGTGCAGCCGGGAGATATTCGACAATCCCATTGTGGTGCTCAATTCCAATTTTCACTATTTGGCGCATACGGATTTCAGCTTCGTGGAATTGGGAAAGATGGACAGAATCAGCTGGGGCAGCAGGGAAAGCACAGGCCTTCCGCTGGAGTCCCTGAACGAATTTATGGAGCTGCATGAGATGTCAACCGATGTCAGAGAGCCGCTGCTGCTGAACCTGCCCGGAAGTACAACGCTGAATGTGAATCTGTTTGAGAACGGGGAATATTCCGGCTGTCTGTCCATAGATTACAGGAACAGAAAGTACCGGGAAAGTGATAAGCAGTTGGCAATTTATCTTGCGGAAATGATTCAGCTTGCGCTCCGCCGGTATTCCTCGGTGTCCGGGAGTGACCAGAGCAGACTGCGTCAGGCGCTGATGGATATTGTAGATGGCGTTCAGGTAACTCTGAATCAGCGCAGAACCATCGACACCTCCTATCTGGAGCAGGAACATATCTGCGTAAAGATTAAGTTCCGAAGTCCGCTGGTACAGCTTCCGGTCAAGTACCTTTGCAATGCCATTGAGGATGAATTTCGCAGAAGCGTTGCGTTTGAATACGATGAGTCACTGATCTGCTTTATTGAGATATCCAGGCAGCAGGCGGAGGAGGAAAGTTATCTCACACTCCTTCAGAAGCACCTGACACCCCTGCTGCGCGCCTTCGACAGCAGTGTGGGAATCAGCGACCCGTTCCACGATATCTATCAGGCCAGACCCTATTATTATCAGGCCTGCGCTGCGGTTGAAAATGGTCAGCTGTTTGATTCTGATAAAATGTTCTATCCATTCCGGAATTACGCGCTCCGGGAGCTTTTGATCAATGCCATCGGGAATCTACCGATGGAAATGTATTACACACAGGGGTTGCAGAACCTCATGCGCCATGATCAGGATTCTCAGGTCAGCTATATGGAAACGCTGCGCATTTTCCTGGACTGCAATATGAGCGTAACAAAAACCACGGCAAAGCTGTATCTGAACCGCAGCACGCTGATCGAACGTCTCGCACGAATAAAGCGGGAACTGAACTGTGATCTGGAGGATCCGGAACAGCGGCTCCTGCTTCAGATCCTTCTGAAGACGCAGCAAATTCACGGAGAAATTGGGTGCAAAGTATAAGGAATCTCTGATTAAATAGTCTTCGGCTGAGCAGCGGGTCTTTTGACTCATCCGTGCAGTACTGAAATCGGAAAATACACAAAGTATTCCCACAATTTCAGTACTTTCGGCTGAGCCAAAATCCCTCGCTGTCAGCTCTTGCCTATTTAATCAGAGCTTCCATAACAAAACACCGCTGCTTTTTTCTGGAAGCAGCGGTGTTTTCAAATCATCAGCCAAGTGCCTTCAGCTTTTCGTCGATTTCTGCCAGCTGTTCCGCGCTCAGACCGGCCTGGGGGAAGGAGCAGAGCTTGCGGAAGGTCAGCGCGCCCACCAGCTTCATCTGGGGATCCGTTTTAAAGCCGGGGCAGTACTGCGCGATAATGTCGCTGGCGGCCTCGCTCTTTCTTAAGTCCTTCACCTTGGAATCAATTGAAAATGCCATGATCCGTTTCCTCCTCTAAAATGTAGGGTTCCGATCGGTTTTCTGATCGACAACCATATTTTAGCGGAAAAGCCCCCTCCCTGATAGCCAACAAAGTGTCGGGTTAATTGGTGAATTTCCATACAAACTGTTGCAGAACAATTAGAGAGGTTGTGGAACTTGCAGCAAAAGGCGAAGTGTCCATATTCCGGAGGGGTCACAGTGATTCCCGGTATGTCAACATCGAACTGACGGAGGATCATGGAGAGCTGAAACCAGCTGTGGATATGACGGTAACAGTGAAGGTGGAAGGTGAAGCAGCAGAACTCGCCGCACTGGGAAGTGCAAGAACCAGAACTTCTGAGGTTTTCAACAGTAATCGTCACCCGACACACTTTGGCAGGGCACAAGCAATCCTTCGCTCAGGGACGATAGCAGGCAAGGTATCAGTTACTGTAAGCTGTGAAAACTGCGAGGAAAAAGCAATAGACATCTCGGTGGGACAAGAGCACACATCACTGAGCCATGTGGCATTATGATGTGTGCTCTTTTGGAGAAAACCGTTAATAGTTGGGCACCTCTAAAAACTACCCTTTTGCGGTTTGGACGGATCTTTTGCCCTAACAATGCGTTTTGAAAACACCGCAATACACAAAGTATTCCGGCATTTTCAAAACTTTTGTTAGAACAAAATCTCTCGCCCAAACCATCAAAAAGTAGTTTTTAGAGGTCGCCAGTTGTTTGGGTTGCATATGAAGAATTAGCTTCTTTCAAATGTTCATCGTAAAAGAATGGAAATTAACCGCTCCTTTCCCGATAAAACGAAAAAACAGTGGCTGCGTACCTGCCGAAGGGTTGAAAGGTCCTTGAATTTCCAAAGTGCTTCCCTGAACATGAATCGGGATGGATGAAATGGTTGTCACAAAATCAGGGGTATGGGCAATCTCGATGCTTCCTTCGGCTTTCCCACTGAGTGTGATTCTGATTGTGTTTCCCTCTGTAAACTGAAAATATTTGAACCCTGCCACGGCTCCATCCCGCAGATTGGCGATATACTGATCTCCGTTTTCCATGCGGTCTTTTCCCGTCTGGGTGAAGAACGGGTGGATTCTTTTGTTGAATTTCCGATCGTATCTGGCTACACCATGTTTGCTCCAAAGATTGCAGGCGATGCGGGCTTCGTACTTTCCGGTACCCATGAGCGGGGTGCCGTTGAGACCGCAGCTGGTGACTTCCGCCTGACGAAACACCCCGGGGGCCAAATGCTCCAGCTTTTCTGCGCAAGCCTGACGGCTGTAGGAATGCTGATTGGTCTGACGGTGGTAAAAGATATACCAGTCATCGCCGATGTTCAGCATCCCACCGTGGGTATTCCCCAGATAGTTGGATGCTCCGTTTTCCTCCTCGTTTCCGTTCAGGAACAGATCTCCCTGGTCAACCAGAGTGCCGCCAAACCGGAAATCCCGATCCGGGTAATCGCTTACTGCGTAGCAAAGTTCGTGATTATGACGGGAGGAATAGGTGAAAATGTACTTGCTGCCGTCTTTGCGAATGGAACTAGCCTCGAAAAACTCGTGGTTTGGGAAGGAACCCGGCCCTGCTTTTGGGAACAGCAGCTTAGGCTCTTTCCGAATGGTAACCATATCCTTTTCCAAAGCCACAACCACACCGCCATCGCTTCTCAGCTTTCGGAAGCCGCTGGCCAAGGCAGGAATGGACTGATAGAATCCAGAGTAGAGGTATACAGAGCCGTCATCGTCCACCAGTACGCCTGGATCGAAGGGAAACTGATCTCCCTTTCTTCTTCCCCAAATCGTGCCGTCCTTGTAATGGACATGGCCATAAAACTGAAAGGGACCAACGGGATTCTCGCTGACGGCCACGCCAATCATGCCCAAAAAATCAAAAGCATAATAAAGATAATATCTCCCATCCGTACCCTGCACCACGTCCGGCGCAAACAGCAGATGCAGTCCCAGAGCGTTTTTGGGGTCCTGATTTCTTTTGTAAATAACACCTTCGTAGCGCCAATCCGCCAGATCATCCACCGGCGCTGACCAGCAGACATAGTCTCCCACGCAGAAGATGGGGGCGCCAAAATGGTCATGGGAGCCATAGAGATAGACTCGGTCATGAAATATCCGGGGCTCCCCATCGGGAATATATTCCCAGCTGGGAAGAAATGGATTCACTGCCTGCTGCTTCATTTTTACCATCTGCTTTCTGTTTTTTACCATTGCGTATTATACACTGTGCGTGTCTGGTATGCAAGGCATGGAAGCATCAGGTTATGCTGTACAGTAATAAGGTTATGCGCATTCCCTTTCTCCTTGCTCACGGATGTATTATTCTGTTACAAGGATAAATAGGAGGCGTACAGCATGAAAAACAAACTGACAAAAAAGGTTTTGTGCATGGCTCTGGCTGCGGCAAGTGTCTTTTCCCTGGTTGGCTGCGGACAGAATACAACCGTGGAAACAACGACGCCGGTGCAGACAGTGCAGCAGACTCCGGAACGGGGAGAGCCTGATCGTTCCAATCTTCCCTACTTGTCTGCAATCGAGGACTATCGCAAGAGTGATTGGACGGCCAACTGGATCTGGACCAAAGGCTGCAGCGATGACAGCTATGTGGCATTCCGTAAAACGGTTGCGGTGGATGCTGAGGTGACGGCTATGGCCTGTATCTCGGCGGTGGACAAGTATGTGCTGTTCCTCAATGGGGAGATGGTGGTACTGGATGGTTCCCTCAAGCGCGGCCCTACGCCCTATGACAGCTACTATGACGAGATTCCCTTGAACCTCCAGAAAGGCGAAAACACCATCGCCATGCTGGTTGCCTTCAATGGGCGTTCCGGTGACGGCTCCATTGTTCCGTTTGCACAGGATGATGAAGGGGACGACTACAATCAGGCGGGCATGATTTTTGAGATGGAAGTCCAGGGACAGCGAATCGTGTCGGATACCTCCTGGAAGGCAGCGAGGCATACCGGCTACAAGAATCGCGTCACTGCCGGTAAGGATTATCCCAATTATATGCAAATGTCCATGCTGGCGGAGCGGAATCTCTATTTTGATGCCCGGGATGATCTTGGGGCTTTTATGGAACCTGGGTATGATGACAGTGCATGGGAAAATGCGGTGCTGATTGGCAAACCAGGAGAGCTGCCCTTTGGCGCACTGTACCGGGCAATGACGAATCCCATCAAGTTTGATGGAATTACAGATTATGCAAACTCCGCCGATTATGTCGGCAGGGAATTGACAGAAGACACGACTTTGGAACTGTTTCTTCCCGGAAATATTCAGTTTACCCCGTATTTTGCGCTGGAAGCTCCTGCGGGAAAGCGGCTGACGATCTATACCGACAGCTATGTGGACAGCGACAACAATCCCAATTTCAAAGACACCTATGTTACTGCGGAGGGCTCACAGCAATTTGAGAATTACGCATGGCGCAGCGGGTCAAAGCTTTATATCGAAGCAGAGGCCGGTGTGAAATTCACAGCACTGGGTTACCGCAAAAGTGAATTTAACGGCGAATGGGTCGGGGCGTTTTCTTCTGAAAATGAAGAACTGAATCAGCTCTGGCAGGAAAGCTTGAACACGGTTGCGATCTGTATGCGTGACACCTATATGGATTGTCCCGAACGGGAACGGGGCCCTTATATGGGCGACGCATCCAACCAGATCGATGCCGCTCTCTACGGCTATGACCAGGGTGGTCTGGATATGACAAAGAAAGCAATCCTTGCCTGCATCGGCTGGACCACGGACACCGGTGCCATCCCCAGCCGGGCTCCCTCGGTAAAGCCCCAGGAGATTCCCAATCAGAGCCTGGCGTTTATGACCAGTGCCTACCATTACTGGCTGGCCTCCGGTGATGAAAAGACCATGACGGACTATTATCGTGTATTCGTCAACTATCTGAAGCTGTATGAAATGGAAAACGGTTTGCCCGTTTACCGACCCGGTTCCTGGACATGGAACGATTGGGGCGATAAGATCGATGCCAATTTGCTTCAGGTCGGTTTCTATTATTATGCCCTGAACCTGACACAGAAGCTGGCTGCGGATTTGGGAATTGAGGACGATGCGGCCTTCCTGACGGAACGGATGGAATCTATCAAAGCGAATTTCCGCGATGCCTATTATACCCCTGCGGGCTTCAAGCACCCGGACAGCAAGTATATCGATGACCGAGCCAATGCCATGCTGGCGCTGTCCGGTTTGGCAGGGGAGGAGGACTACGACCTGATCTGTGATGTCATTATGTCCACTTATGAAGCCAGTCCCTTCTGCGAGAAGTACGTCCTGGAAGCCCTATGCGTTATGGGGCGGCAGGACCTGGCAGTCCAGAGAATGCTGGACAGGTATGACGGGATGCTGAAGGATGAATACGATACCCTCTGGGAAAAGTTCTCTGCACCCATCGGTACCTTCAACCATGGCTGGAGCGCAGCGCCTATGTATATCCTTTCAAAATATGTGGCGGGTATCCAGCCCACCTCCGGCGGCTACGAAACCTACGATATTGTGCCGTCAAATATATTGGATAGCTATTCCTGCTCCGTCTATACGCCCAAGGGCATTATCACGGTGAGGAAGGATGGCAATAACCTGACAGTCACAGCTGTCTCCGGCGGTACTCTGGTGCTTCCGGACGGCAGAGAGATGCCCCTGCAGGAGGGGGAGCATACTTATTGTATGACATAAATCTTGGAGGTATAAAGATGAAAAAGAGAAACCCATGGGTTCCAGTTGCCGCGATTCTGGCACTGTTAAGCATCGTTCTAACTGCAGCCATACCGGTGACGGCTTATTATGAAACAATGATCAATGCGGCGCTCAATGCGCAGACGCAGAAAATCATTCCCGGAGAGAACGCACAGATTTTCTACTGGACCGATTATGAGTCGGAAGAGGAACTGGTAGCCAACGATATGGCTGTTTGCCGCCAGGTTGAGGCGGAAGGAGCGGCGCTGCTGGTCAACAAAAACAATGCACTGCCCCTGGCTGCAGATTCCAAAATGTCCCTGTTTTCTCAGTCTGCTGCGGACCCGGTTCTGACGGGAATCGGCTCTGCCTTTATGGCGACTGGAGACGCGGTAAGCCTGTATGCGGCTCTGCAGGACAGCTTTTCTTCCGGTTGTGTCAATCAGGAACTCTGGAAGTTTTATAAGACCTCCGGATACAAACGTGTCAACGCGAAGCTTTCCGGCGGAAGCCCGGATCAGTATCGGATCAACGAGATTCCGTGGGAGAAATATCCCGAAGCTGTGAAGGCGACCTTCCCGGATTACGGTGACGCTGCAATTGTGCTCCTTTCCCGTTCTTCGGGTGAGGGTGCCGATCTTCCGTATGGTCTGGAAGCACTGCAGCCCTATATGACCGATGGCGATTATCTGCAGCTTTGCGCAGAGGAGCGGGAGCTGCTGGAAAATCTGACCCGACTGAAACAGGAGGGAGTCTTCAAGAAGATTATTGTCCTGCTCAATTCCTCCAGCACACTGCAACTGGATTTCCTGGATGATTATGAGATAGATGCATTGCTGTGGGTTGGTAATCTGGGGCTGAATGGTATTCCTGCGGTGGCGGATATCCTGGCTGGAAAGGTCAACCCCTCAGGGCGGATCGTGGATACCTTCCAGAAAGATAATCATGCATCTCCGGCCATGCAGAACTATGATGCTTTTCCTTACGCCAATGCAGAGGAGCTTGGCCTTGCGGAGGCTCAGAATAACAACGATTCCGGTATTGATAAATGTAATATGAATTATGTTGTCTATCAGGAAGGCATTTATGTGGGCTATCGGTATTTCGAGACCCGCTATGAGGATTTTGTGCTGGGACAGGGGAATGCGGGAGATTTCCGCTATGAGGATGTGGTAGCATTCCCCTTCGGAAGCGGTCTCAGCTATACCACCTTCGCCTATTCCAATTTCCAAATCAAAGACTGTGGGAATACCATTGTTGCGGAGGTAGATGTGACCAATACCGGGAGCGTAGATGGAAAGCATACGGTTCAGATCTATTTCCAGTCCCCATACACCCAATATGATCGGGATAATGGCGTGGAAAAAGCCTCTGTTGAGATCTGTGGCTTTGATAAGAAAATGATCGAAGCGGGAAAAACAGAGCATTATGTCATCGAGATACGCAAGGATGATTTGACCAGCTATGATAGCAATCTGGCCAGGACCTATATCCTGGATGCCGGAGATTATTATTTCACAGTTGGAACAGATGCACACAATGCAATCAATAACATCCTTGCGGCAAAGGGTGCAGACTCTGCCCGTATGAGTGGCAACGGAAACCCGGCGCTCACTGCGGTCTGGTCGGTGGACACTTTGGACACGACAACTTATGCGGTGTCTTCCTATACAGGGGAGTCAATCACCAATCAGTTTGACAATGCAGACCTGAATTACTATGCAGGTGCTGACGGCCAAACCGTGACCTATTTATCCCGCAGGGATTGGGTCGGTACCTATCCTACGCCCCAGAAGCTGTATGTTTCGGATGCTATGTGGGCGGACGGTCTTACCCACAATGCAGATGAACGCACATCCATTGTTGAAAGAATGAAAGAGCGGTACTGGGCGGATGCACAGGTTCCCCAATCCGGAATCTCCGGAAGTCTGAAGGCCATTGATTTCGTGGAAACGGATTACGAGAATACAGCATGGGATGATCTCATCAGTCAGATCAATTATGCGGATATGCTGGATACCATCTACAATGGTGCCTACAACACGCATGCGCTCCCGGCGATTAACCTGCCGGCTACCATGGAGGCGGATGGTCCCACCGGTTATACCAAGAGCCTGATGGGCGGTGCCAGTGGCATGGCATTTACCTCGGAGGATGTTATCGCGGCTTCCTACTCCCGGGAGCTGGCCCGGCTGGTCGGTGAATGCATGGGCGAAGACATGATGCACAGCAACCAAAATGACGATAAAACTTCAGTCGTCGGAATCTATGCCCCGGGACTGAACATTCACCGGAGCCAGTATCTGGGTAGACATAACGAATACTACTCCGAGGATGGATGGCTGGCCGGAGAAATCGCGGCTGCTCAGGTGCAGGGCATCCGCAGTAAAGGGGCGCTGGCATTTGTCAAACATTTTGCTCTGAATGACCAGGAGGAGGGCCGTTACGGCATCAGCGTATGGGCCAATGAACAGTCTATCCGTGAGCTCTATCTGGAAGCCTTCGAGGGGGCGATTCGCGGCGGTGCCATGAATGTTATGTCCAGCTTCAACCGAATTGGTGTCGTTTGGAGCGGAAGCCACTACGGTCTGATGACCGAAGTCCTGAGAAAGGAATGGGGCATGCAGGGAGCTGCGATCACGGATATGTCCATGAATGCAAAATGGATGGATTATCGGATGGGTCTGCTGGCAGGCCAGGATTTCTGGTGCGGACAGAAGGGTAACATGGGCACCCTGGACAACAGCGAAAATGACCCGGCTATTGCAAGCGCTGTCCACAATGCTATGAAAAATATTGTGTATTCCGTGACCCGTTCCAATGCGATGAATGTTGGAGATGCGGAGATTCTGGCAGTCACACCTGTGTGGAAGACCGCGCTATACACAGTCGTCTGTGTGTTCTGGGTGATGACTGCTGCAGCGGCTGTGCTGGCATTGGGCAGAAAAAAGAAAAATAAGGCTGTTTCTTAATTCGGATCAACGATTCCTTTCAGCCAGTATGATACTATCCTTTCATTAAAACTTCACAATCTTTCCGGTCTGATTTGTGTAAAACTGCGTTGTCGTCTTTGCTTGGCGTCAGCCAAGCTGCATCCTCCGCCTTGTTTTACGCAAATCATCCTCGGAAATCTTCGTGAACTTTTAATAAAAGTCTAGTATGAAACATAACTATTTACACCCATAATAACAAATGGAGGGTATTCCATCTCAGGAAACCCTCCATTTGTTATTTCTCCATTGGAAAGAAAACTCGTAGAAAGAACATGTTCTCCTGTATCGTGGTTTCGATGTTACCGCCATACTGTCGGGCAATGTACTTGATGCTCTTGATTCCGTAGCCGTGGCGGGCCTGATCCGATTTGGTGGTGGTGATTGTTCCGTCTGCCAGGATTGGATTACCATCAAAATAATTGGATTCCTCAATGACAATGCCGCTGCTGGTACGCTGACAGTTGAGAGAAATAATACGAAGCTCTTCCGGCACCTTTTGCACGGCTTCAATTGCGTTGTCCATGATATTTCCAAATATGGAATAGGTTTGCACCGGTGTCAGGAAGGAAAGCAGGGAGCCGTCAACCATGGTGCAGAACTGGATTCCTTGATTTGTACAGACGAGATTCTTTTCGGACAGCACCACATCCAGCACGTCGTTACCGGTTTTGACCCGGGAATCATAAACGCTGATTGCGTTTCGAAGCTGGTTGATTTCTTCCTGGTTCAGCTTGTTTTCGATGCGGCAAAGGATGTGCTTGAGATCATGGCATTTCAGACTGATGGCGTCCATGCTCGCTTTGACGGATTCGTACTGGGCTTGATCCTGCTTCCACAGCTGCTGGAGGACTTCCAGCTGGTGGGACTTTTCATTTTGTGAAAAGATACCGGAGCAAAACACAAGAATGACGGAGCAGAGAGCAATGACAAAGGTTTTGATGGTGATACTCAGTAACAGATTATCTCCTTCAAACGTGCGAGAAACGCAAACCAGCACATTAATGGTGAAAACGACACTTACGGAAAGCAGTGCGATTCCCCTTGTGGTTTCCTTGTCCCGCCGCAGAGAAGCTTTGGGATGAAGAAACCGGGAAATCAGAACATATGCGACAATGTGATAGAGAAAAAACAGGATCCATTCCCAACCTTGGATTTCTGCCGCGCTGGAATGGAACAGCGATATCGTTGTCTTGTCGTTAATACCCAGCAGATTCTGGATCAGCGGATACAGCTTTCCAACCAGCTGATGAGTGACCTCGCCGGAGCAGAATACAATCAATGTATCTTCCAGACTTCCATGGAAAATGCCAATGGTGTATAGCAAGCAAAACGCAGTGATGGCCAAATAGCACAGGAGCCTTGAGAGCAGGGTGCCCGTATGGGTGTTGTAGATTGCAAGTCCATAAAACAACGAAATCCCCAAGGCCTCAAAAAACAGAATTCGCAGGAGAAAAAATCGTCTGCGTTTCAGATTCCGGGCGAACAGGGAAATGCAGAGCTGTGTTTCCAAAAAGGTGAGCAGCAGGCTGGAGGCTTCCATCGCATAGGGCCCCAACAGGGTAAATATTTTAATCATCATTTCTTTTTGCTCTCCGTAAATTCAACAAAGCGAGCGATAAACTCGTTCTTTCTGGGATGGCTGATGGGGAGTGTTTCTTTCCCAACCACAACCTCCATGCCGGAAATTTTTGTGATCCGCATGAGATTCACAAGCAGGTAATTGTTGCATTTGGCAAATCCGCAGGGTTCCAGCTGCTGCGCAACGCTTTTCATGGCCTGATAGATTCGGAATTCTCCCACATCCGTATGATAGATGCAGTGATGCGCCCGAACCTCCACATAAGAAATCTGCCGGGGTAGCAGGCGAACATAGCCGGACTCCGTTTTCAGCAGAACGTCCGTGCTCTTGCGGGAGGGGGAGAACTGAATCTTTGACAGAAATCTGGTGAACTTCAGCTTGAACTGGGGGTATTTGACAGGCTTTACTATGAAGTCCGTTGCTCCCACTTCGTAGCCCTGAATGGCGTACTGCTGCATGCTGGTCACAAAAATGAGCAGGACGGCGCTGTCCTTTTCCCGGAGGGCATGGGCGGCATCCATCCCGTTGAGCATGGGCATCATAATATCCATGAAGATCATGTCGTATTGGGCAGAATACTGATCCAGAAAGGCAATTGCGTTGGTGAAAAGATGGATTTCGACGGGTATCTGAAATTCTGCGCAGTACTGGCGGATGTTCTGTTCCAGCAGCTCAGCGGATGCGTTTTCGTCTTCTACGATGGCAATTTTCAACACAATCTTCACCTCATTTACGTCCCCATTATAGCGAATTGTAAAAATTTTGTCAATGCGTGATGAAGGAATTAAAAAGTCTGTGCGGTGGAGCTTCAAGGTTATGCGGTCTTGCTTGTATTCTTGGAGGCAATGGCGTACTGTTAAGCCAGAGATTGTGGGATACCCACAAAATATTAAGGAGGAACAAAATTATGAAGAAGATCATCACCGTCCTGCTGGCAGTTGCGATGCTGGCCTGTACGCTCACCGCCTGCGGTGGCGATGCCGCTGCTGCAAAGGAAGCCAAAACCACCGGTATTTATCTGTCCCCCGCACAGCTCAGCTACACCAATATGCGTCCCCAGTACAACTATTATCTGACCACCTTCACCCAGCAGGAGCTGACCCTGATGGATGATAACACATACTGTCTGATCATCTCCTCCTCCTGTTTCTCCGCTCTGGAGCTGGCAGAGAGCACCAACGATGCCAAGGGCAACGAGCGCACAAACTTCATCACCAAGATCTATGGCACCTGCACCAGCAAGCCCAATGACCTGGATGATGACCTGGTGGATGTGAGCCTGGGCAAGATTACCCGTGTCGTCCAGAGCTATGACCAGACCTACTTTGTGGACACCGCTGCATGGAATGATACCATGGGCAAGGCTGTTCAGCCTCCTATCGGCACCGATCCGTCCACCGGCGCTCCCATTTATGATGAGAATGCCAAGCCCCTCACCGCCGAGGAATACATCGCTTCCATCACTCTGGCTGAGACAGAAATTCAGGTCAACAACAAGCTCTGCACCTTTGACTATACCGACTTCGGCATTTAACAGCGTTTCTCTAAAGGAGAGGACACACGATGAAGAGCATGAATTTGTGGCGAGGTTTATCGGCAGCACTGGCGCTGCTTCTGTGTCTGACAAGCTTTGGTACCCAACTGGCGTTTACCCGTGAGGGTGATGTGAATCTGTTCCTGGATACCCGCCCGCCGGTCATTGCCGGTACAGACGACACCACCTATTTTAAGTCCGATTATGCCACCAAGGATGAGATGCTGGATGCCCAGAAGGCATATCTCATCCAGTGCCAGACCGAGGGCAGCGTGCTGCTGCGCAACGAGAATAACGCCCTGCCTCTGGGACAGAACGCAGCTGTGACATTGTTCGGCTATGCAGCGGCGACACCTGTCTACCATGGTGGCTCCGGCGGCCCTGCCAATGCAGGCATCAACCTGTATGATGCGTTAAAGGCAGAGGGGGTGGCGGTCAATGAAGCTGTTTACAATGCCATCACCAGCACACCGTCCAACCGCACAAAAACCGGCCTGATCGGCGAGATTCCCGCGTCGGCTTATCAGGGAACCGAAAGCTCCTTCGACTCCTACGCGGATGCAGCAATCTATGTGGTCAGCCGGTTCGGCGGCGAGGAGGGCGACCTGAACCACGGCCTGCAGGGCGACTGGCAGGAGGGCCCCCAGGGCATCCGGGAGTTGGCGCTGCATCCGGAGGAGCTGGATACCATCAAGCTGATTCAGGATTCCGGTCAGTTTGAAAAGCTGATCGTTGTGGTGAACTCCGGCTATGCCATGGAGCTCCAGGAGATGATTGACCTGGGGGTGGACGCTATCCTTTGGGTGGGTTATCCCGGCAGCTACGGCATGATTGGCGTGGCCCAGATGCTCACCGGCAAGGCGGACCCCTCCGGCCGCAATGTCATCACCTATGCGGCCAACTCCCTGTCCTCCGCGGCGATGCAGAATGCGGGAGACTTTACCTTCAGCAATCTCACCGGCCTGTACAAGAACAAATACCTGGTCTATTCCGAGGGGATTTACGTCGGTTATAAGTATTATGAGACCCGTTATCAGGATCAGGTGCTTGGCATCAACAATGCGGATTCTGCCAAGGGCGTTTACGCTTCCCAGAATGGCGCATGGAATTATGCCGATGAAATGGTGTACACCTTCGGCGAAGGCAGAAGCTATGCTGACTTTACCCAGGAACTACTGAGCGTGGAATGGAATCGGGATACGCATATCGTCACGGCTCAGGTGAAGGTGACAAACAACGGTGCGCCGAATTACAGCGGAAAGTCCAAGGATGTGGTGCAGCTGTATGTCCAGCTTCCTTATGAGGCGGGGCAGGCGGAGAAGAGCGCCATCCAGATTGCCGACTTTGAAAAGACCTCCGCGCTGGCAGCAGGGGAGAGTGAAACCATTACCCTTACCTTCTCCGATTATATCTTCGCTGCCTATGACAGCAATGCGGTCAATGGAGCGGATGATTCCCGGAAGGGCTGCTATGTGTTTGACGCCGGTGACTATTATTTCACCATCGGCAGCGGTGCCCATGACGCGCTGAACAATGTACTGGCTGCCCGGGGTGTGACCGGTATGTTTGATGCAGAGGGGAATCCTGTGGAGGGGGAGCCGGGCAAGGTACAGAAAATCAATCTTGCCGAAACAGATAATAAGACCTACGCGGTCTCTCCCCAGACCGGGGAAGTAGTTTCCAATCTGTTTGAGGACCGTGACATCAATTACTTTATTCCCGGCGCCGCTACTTACATGACCCGTTCCGACTGGAACACCTTCCCCGAAACCGTCACTTCTCTGACGGCTACTCCCGAGATCCAGAATCTCATGGAGAATTTCCAGTACGAAAAGCCTGCGGACGCACCGGATATCTCCGTTTATAAGCATAAGCAGCAGAATGGGATTAGCTTCATTGATATGAAGGACGTTCCCTTTGACGATCCCAAGTGGGACGAGTTCATTGACCAGCTGACGGTTGGTGAACTGGCGCAAATTGTTGGTGACAAGATGAGTCTGGACACCATCGAGTCCGTGGCTATGCCGGCATACTCCGGTGGTGACGGCCCTGACGGCTATCAGGCTGGCGGTGTACTATACAATGCGGAAATGCTCTGCGCGGGAACCTTCAGCAAGGAAATGCTGCGTCTGCGGGGTGATTTCTTCGGTGAAGACAGCCTGCATCTGGGCTTCCGTCAGACCTATTCACCCGGCGGCAATATCCACCGCACACCCTACTCCGGACGAAACTTTGAATACTACTCCGAGGATGCGCTGCTGTCCTATTTGTGCGGCGAGGTGCAGACCAAGGCTATGGCAGAAAAGGGCTGTGCCGGTATGTTCAAGCATTTCTGCGGCAACGATCAGGAGACCAACCGTCACGGTGTTGCCAGCTTCATGACCGAGCAGACTTACCGTGAGGTTTGTCTGAAGGGCTTTGAGGGCGGCCTGAGCAAGGATCACTC
>JALFGI010000197.1 GCA_022777455.1 Clostridiales bacterium
CAAAGACTTCAAAAATACCCCACATACCCTGCATCACAGGCTCCTTGACGTTGGAGTTGGAGTGCACCATGACGGAGGAGCCCAGGCCGGCCTCGTTGGAGAACACGCCCCGCTTCATGCCCCAGGTTACGGCGTCCTTCACGGCAGCGCCAACCATGCCGCCGAAGGCAGCCCGGCCGGTGAACGCGCACTTGAAGATGATGCCGAAGGCAGGAACGATTCTGGAGGCGTTCATGAGCACGATCACCAAGGCACCGACAATATAAGCGATTGCCATGAAGGGAACCAGTTTCTCGGTGACGGAAGCGATCCGCTTCAGGCCGCCAACCACCACCAGCGCCGCAACCACCATCAGGCACACGCCGGTGACCCACATGGGGATACTAAAGGAGGCCTTCATGTTCACGGCGATGGAGTTGATCTGGCTCATGTTGCCGATACCGAAGGACGCCAGCACGCAGAAGCAGCTGAACAGCACAGCGAGAACGGAGCCAATGCGCTTATATCCGGCGTAGCTGCCCAGGCCGTCCTTCAGGTAGTACATGGCGCCGCCGCACCACTCGCCGTCCTTGTTCTTCCGGCGGTAGTAGATACCCAGCACGTTTTCGGAGTAATTGGTCATCATGCCGAAGATGGCAACGATCCACATCCAGAAGATGGCGCCGGGGCCACCGGAGGCAATGGCCGCAGCAACGCCGGAGATGTTGCCGGTACCGATGGTAGCCGCCAGGGCGGTGCACAGGCTCTGGAACTGGCTGATGGACTTGTCCTCTTTGGCGGTGTGGGCGGTGATCTTCTTATCGGTGAAGATACCGCCGATGGTGTTCTTCATCCAGTGGCCGAACTTGCTCACCTGGAAGGCTTTGGTCAAAATGGTCATCAGGATGCCGGTGCCCACCAGCATGATCAGCATGGGCATGCCCCAGACGAAGCCGTTGACGGAGTTGTTGACATTGGTGACGGTTTGAACGATGTTTTCCATAATGTTTCCCCCTTGCATTTGCTGAAGACAACGAAAAGAGCACCCGCAAGGGTGCTCTCAAAAAACGAACCATCACCCGGTTCCGGAAAAGATGAATCTTCCCCCTGGAACTGGGAATAATGCTCTGTCCTTTTGCCTGAGAGATTCGGCGTCTTTGCCCCTTGCACCTTCGGCCCCCGGATTACCCGGATGTCTCCAGAGTGCGATCCACATGCGGTCCTTGTAACCTGAGAGTTTTACTCCTTCGGTGGAACAAAATCGTTCCGTTTTCCGTATGCTTCCTGTCGCACATTATTCAGTTATTTCACCCCGAATGGGGCTATGGGCAGATGATAGCACATCTTTTTCCCCGTTGCAATAGTCCCCGGTGAGATTTGGAGGAATGAACAGAATGTGAACGAATTCAAAACCCTCTTTTGTCGAAAAATGTCCACGCAAGTATTACGTTTGTTTCTGTATGACGTACAAAAGCTGCCGCATTCTTCTGAACGCGGCAGCTCTTCTGCTAGTGAATCATTTCCTCAGCCATCATGAATAATGTGTCCGCTTCAAAGGCTTCCCACCCCAGGTTCATGATGGAATAGTTGATGTCATTTTCCGTCCAAAGCAGGAAGGAGGCAATTTTCTCCTGAACCTCATCTGCGCCGTAGCTCACATAATGGCCCGGCTGATCGGCCCATTCCTGCTCTTCCGCGGAGAGCTGGTAGTCCTCCGGCACAAACCTGTAAATGTCCTGATAAAAGCTGAGCTCCACTCCGCCCACTGTTTTCTCGCTGGCAGGGGTTCTTTCGTCCTTCGGCAGCTCTTCCAGATCTTCGCGTAAACGAAGGGCCAGCATCTGCCCCCGTTCATCTTTATAGTAGACAATCAGCTCCTTGAAAGTAAGTACCTGCTCCCCGTTTTCGTCCATGGCATCCACATCCTGAACCTCCGCGCTCTGGAAACAGAAGCCATTTGCAAAGCTTTCCGGAATTTCCGCCTGCAGTCCAACCTGGGCAAGAGCACGCCCCATATCACTGTGTTTTTCGTAGATCTTGCTGTTGCCGGATTGGTAGGAACGGATATTCAACAGATCCGCGGCGTAGGCAGTAATGGACAGCAGGCAAATCAGTGCCGCCGCCAGAAATATGTACCGGATTCTTTTTTTGTTTTTCATGGTTTGATTCTCCTTATCCGGAGCATCCACTTCCGCGAGATACGCATCCTCCACATAGTGGAATGCCTGATTCAGGTCCGTTGCTTTCATATTCCCATCCCTTCCTTTTGAAGCGTGTGTTTCAGTTCTTTTCGCATATTTCCCAGCCGGTATTTTACCTGTCGAACGGAACAGCCGTATTTCTCCGCAAGCTCAGGCGCCGTCATGGCGTAGTAATACCGAGACAAAAACAGCATTCGGTCATCGGGCTCCAGGGTGCCGAGAAAACGGTTCAGTTGCCGTCCCAGCTCCTTTGCCTCCAGCAGTTCCTCCATATTCTTTCGGGTATCCGGAATGCATTCCTCCAGTTCCGAAAGAAGGATATCGGCGTTTCCGCCCCGCTTCCCGGCGGTGAGGTATTCGATCCGTTTGAAGCAGAGATTCCGGGCAATTCGGGACAGGTAATATTTCAGCATGGGCGGGCGCTTCGGCGGGATGGACTCCCAGGCCGCTAAGTACACATCGTTTATAATTTCTTCCGCATCTTCCGGGTTGGGGAGGATGTGGCGGGCAATGGTTTTCAAATAGCTCCCGTATTTCTTCGACGTTTCCGAAACGGCTTCCTCCGACCGGGAAAAGAACAGAGCAACGATTTGCGTATCTTCCAAGTGGTTCACTCCTTTGTCTGTAAGGGCCTTACACTCATATAATACGGAAACAGCAGCCGGTGGACAATATTTATTTGTTTCTTTCTTTTTCGACAGTATCGCAGTAAAATGTAATTTAGCGCACAGATACAGCAGCAGCCCTTGGCTCTCCCTTTGGGAGAGCTCAGACCGTCGAGAAACCCCGGTTTTGTGTCAAGCAAAACTGGGGTTTTGAATCGATTTTGGACAAAAATAGAGGAAATATAAGAATTTGCAAAAGGATGTGGGTATCCTCCCACTTC
>JALFGI010000204.1 GCA_022777455.1 Clostridiales bacterium
ATTTGGATAACCTCCATTGATTTTGTTTTGTAGCGGTTGGCGAACCTGCTACTACTCTATCACTGGAGGTTTTTCTTTTCTACGCATAAGTAGAACTTTTTCCGGCGCACCCGCATAGCGGGTGGTAGTCTTTCTACGAATACATGCCCCGGGCAAAGGATCGCATCTGCTATGCCACCAAGTATTGCGCCGGTCAGAATGTGTACGTCAATCCCACCACCGGCGGCTCCTGGTGGCTGCTCCGCACCCCCGGTGACGATGGCAGCAAGTTCGTCATGAGCGTCAACAGCGACGGCACCATGGACTATGAGGGCGGCCATGTGGAAAGTGACCGGGGTGTGGTTCGCCCGGCAATCTGGGTCAGCATTTGAACAACACTCTGGGAATCTGATCTGGAGGAATGAAGATGAGAAAGCCCTTAGCGCTGGCGCTTACGCTGATTTTGGTCGCAGCGCTGATCCTGCCCGCCTTTGCCGCCGGCTGGTACTGCCCCAGCTGCGGGCGGTACAATGACAACAATTTCTGTCCCAAGGACGGAACCGGAAAGCCTTCCGACCTGGAAACCAATGCAAAGGGCAGCAGAGTGGAGACGGCAAGAAAAGGCCACGGGGTTCTGCGGCCTGATTATGATGCGCAGTCAGGCAACGGGGAAGCAGGCCCGACTTACGACGTATTTGGTAGTTCCATCAGCAAGGAAAGCATTGCATCTATCAAATTTCTGAATTCTCTGGCCGGTGCGCCTTATGGTGCGTGGGACGTATCCGAAGCGGGAGACCGATCCGTGCTCGCCTGGGTCACGCCGGTCGGTAATTATGGAATGTACGAGCTGTTTATCGCAGGAGACGGCGGTGTATGGGCACCGGAGGATTGCTCCTACCTGTTTGCCTACTATCGATGGGCGAATTCTTTGGACTTTAACAACGCTTTCTTTGTGAGTGGCTGCCGGACAATGCAGGGAATGTTTTACCGTGATGAGTTTATTACCGAACTGGACTTCAGCGGCTGGGATACGTCAACCGTTACAGATATGAGCAAGATGTTCTGTTTCTGCAGCAGTCTTGAAAAATTTGATCTTCGTCATCTGAACACCTCTTCCGTGACCAATATGAGCTTTATGTTTTCTCGCTTTGGCGGAACCGATACCCTGGATCTCAGCAGTCTTGATACCTCCTCGGTTACGGATATGTCCAATATGTTTTTCCAAGCCTGGAATCTGAGAAACTTGAATCTGAGTGGTTTCAATACTTCCTCTGTAAAAAACAGCGAAGGGTTCATGTGGGGGCCCCTGGAGCTGGAAAAACTCACAGTGGGGCCGAAATATGATCGAAAAATACTGATCAACTCCGCAAAAACGAATCTGTTCATGGTTGAGAACGGAACCATTAACGGAACGCCCTGGAGGACATTTCTATACGGATAGGAAGCTGCAGCGTTTGCATAATGTAGTTATACCCATGCTTGTCCATAGTCAGTTCCAGTGATTCCAGCTTCCCACAGGTGACGACGCGGTTGGCGGTTCGGATATAGGCTTCTTCGCAGAAGGAGCAGGACATGACCATTCCCTGGTGAACGGGCTTTATGTCGGCGGAGGTTCCTTAGAGAAATGCGGATGGTATCAATTTCATAAGAGTGGACATCCTGCTCACACCACTCCAATACCAAATCTTTATACGGTCCTTCTTCGGAAGGATCGTTTCTTTTTTTGCCATTGTAGCTGAATCTACTTATTCTTCTGCGGCAGAACTCTCCCTATCATTTCTATGTCTGGCGTAGCTTGCGCGTCTATTCCTCCGGTTTCGCTCTGCCTGACAGTCTGCGCTCTGGCAATACCTCTGGCGGCTGCTGCGGCGCAGAAAGAGGCTGCCGCAGGCCAGGCAGTGGAGAATGGAGCCCTGGGGATACTCATCATCAAAGCCCGTATCCATGGGAGGCGCAATATCCGCTGCCAGGCGTCCAAAGGTATACCAGCAGATATCAAAAACAGAGGTCACATCGGCACCATACTCCATTTTCTTTGTTCTGGGATTCATCTTCAAATGCATCCGAAAATCCGGGAATAAATCCACCAGCTGCATCATCCGTTCCTCACGGTCAACATTCAATTTCTGGAGATATTCCTCGTCTGATTCGTAATTGCGGTACTTTTCCAGGAACGCATAGCTGTCGCAAATTCGGCCCTCATAGTAAAGTGACCTGGCATACTGGGGATTCTTGTAGGAATACGCCTGATTCAATGCGTAATACAGCTCGAAGGCCATACCGAGACTGCAAAGATCCTTCAAAAAAGCTTCAATGTAGAAGGTTCCCTCACGCTGGATCTCTTCATTGAATTGCATAACGGCATACTTGCCCTCATTCATCATTCCGCAAATAACCTCACTGTTATAGGGCAGAACATGATCCGTACACCATTCTCGAATGGCTTCGTGAATGTCTGCGGTGCTGTCAGGCGCATTGATCGTTTGGTAGAGGTTGCATAGGCTGACCAGCAGATCCTGCCCGGTCAGGTGGTAGTCGGTACCGGCTTTCGGAGGGATTGAAATACTGAACAACGGCTTGATCACAGGATTCCCGCATTGGTTGTACTCCGCAACATATGCAGGAAAACGCACAGCGGTATAAATCATCTCACCAACACCGCCGATTTCGGTAAAGCTTAGAAAATCTGTAGGCAACTGTTTCATTTGATACCATTCCTTTGTAATCGATAGCGTAAGCGATGAAAATTAGACTTCGGTTAGGTCGCCAGATATTCGTTCAGTGTATGGTATGCCTGATATTGGGAGAAGAACAAGCCCCAAGGCTGCCCAATATCCGCATTCTTTCGGCCATTTTGATTGCCTGAACGATAGCCCTGCAATTGAACGATAGGACTGCCCGATTTTGTATTTTTCCGGTGCGGGAGGCTGCGTTAGTGCAATTGTCAAGGTGCCATAAAGCAGAAAAGTTGGAATTACCCTCATTTTCCAGGAAATTCCAACTTGTTCTCACCATATAATTGAAATTACCTGATTTGACATTGTATCAAATCAGGTAACTTATCTGGGGTGGATAACGGGACTCTCCCCCGAGCTAAAAAAGTGTCCACCGGACACTTTTTTACCCGCCCTTTGGGCGGGCCGCTCTCTTCGAGTCCCATCATGCACCGAATTCCATAAAAGGAAAGCACCCGCATAGGGGTGCTTTCCTTTTATGGCAAAGGTAGGTTAAGTTGATACAATGCACTGCTTCTCGGGAAATGCACCACGGAATCGGCAGAACCACACCGTGCAGCATGAACAGGTATTTTGCAAAATCAAATAGCCTTTTCTTTCCCGGCTTTCTTCTACTCGTTAAGCATAGCACTTCTTACGGGATATGCTTCCTGCCGGAACGTTAGAAAGATGTCGATTATACCCTGTCATTCGGGATTTGAACATTACTCCGGTATATGCATCATGAAAGTTGCACACCTTTTCCCTTTCTGAGGAGGTGTACAGCTTTCAAGAATGAACCGGGTTCAGCAAGTTGCCAGCAAGTTAAATTTGAACCAGAATGGATGAAAAGTTCCGCAAAAAGTTCTGTTCTTCACCCATTTAGGACGCATACGTCAAAAACAGTTTCCTGTGGCAAGTTGCTGGCAAGTTAAATATAGGGCAGCGCCGCATAATGGAGCAAGGAGATTCGGCGTGAGATTTTGACCCAAGCGAAAGTATGGAAAATGCAGGAATACTTTGTGTATTTCCCATTTTTCATACTGCACGATTGGGGCAAAAGATCCGCCGAAGCCCGTCGCTCCCATTGTGCGGTGCTGCCATAGATTATCAAGCCCAATATGGGATGTAGCGCATATATCGCGGGGCTGTCTCTGGATCGAGCGGTTTTATAAGCTTCAGCGATACTGCCTCTCTGATAAGCCTGGAAACGCTTCCTGAAGAGGACTGCTTTAGGGAGCCATTGGAAATGATATATCATCTCCCGAAAATCGCAGAAAACAATCTGCAAAATGACGTATTGGGCAGCATCCTGCGCCTGGAAAGCCGGGTGCCATCCAGCAGAGGACAACACCCGGCTTATTCCTGGTCATATCATCCAGCTTTCCGCTCCACCCATGCCCAGGCCGGTTTTGATTCCAATTCCGGAATAGCCCGAAAAGAGCAGCAGGGTATTCCACAGTTCCAGCAAAGGCAGCGGCAGCTTTGCGTCCAGGGTGCAGCTGCCCAGAAATCCGGGGATTTTAACTCCCTTCAGAAGGAAGCGGGAGGTTTTCAGCTTGTAATCCGTGATGTGGATCCCTGAGAGCAGCGCCTGAAACGCATCCTCATCGTTTAGGGGGTACTCCGGGAACACCTCGTTCCAGCGGGCAAACAAGCTTTGCAAAATCAGTTTTTCCTGGGGAAAGATGGTGTACCTGCCGCTTTGCTTGAAGGCGGTAGGAGTCAGAAACCGCAGAGAAGTCCGGCTTTGTGTCAGTCGGCGGCCTTTTGTGATGATTTCCTCCGAGGTGATTGCAAAGGAGGTTCGTTCCGTGATGGGAAAATGTTGATTTTCAATCTGAACCTCCGGCAGCTTTTCCAGAATCGGGGATAAGAGACTTCCGGTCTCATCAGACAGAAGGTTTACCGTCCACTTGCAGCACGGATCCTCCTTGGAAAAGCGCAGATACTGACTGACGGTGCCGCTTCCGATTCCATGAAGCCAATCAGCATCCTCATTTGGAAGCTGTTCCAGCAGAAACGCATACAGCCGGTAGGCGGAATCCGAATAAAGAGGATGGGCGGGAACGGAGGAAAGGGATAGAACCCACTGTGTAATCATCGGATTGTAACCTCGCATACGCCGAAGGGATAGGCCGCACCGTTCAAATCAGTCTGCTTCAATGCCCTGGGGGAGATCCCCCCGGCAGCGTCCCGTTCATGATGGTGCTTCCGAAAAGCATTTCCCAATAGCTTCGATGTGACATCCAGCGCATTCTGACCGTAATAGGGCTCGGTAACTGTTTTGGACTGGAAGCCTACCCCGCCTCCCAGCAGGAGTGTCCTGGAATTCATGTAATTGGAGGCCTGGGGGTAATGGGACAGGACAGAAGCCTGATAGAATTGAGAGGCTGCGGCAATGGCTTCCCGAAGGGTATCCACATACTGCTCATTGCGGAGAACGGACTGATCCAAGGTGAGCGTACAAGTGACAACAGTGCCCGGTCGGATGCATTCTCTGCAAATATTGATGGAGTTGTAGGTTTCGTCAGGGAATTCATCAATTTTTCGTGTCAGGGCAAGCTGTCGATCGGAGATGGGCGCACTGTCGGAGATGCGTACGCCCTGAAGAATGCTGTTCAGCGGATTCTGCTGCTCCGGCTTTAAGGAGAGGGTATGAAAATAGGTCGGTTCAAAGGAAGCTTTTCTGTCAAAAGGCAGCTGGGGATCGGGATTTTTGGGCGGATTTTTCAGAAGAATGGCTTTCAGCAGCGCCGTCCGCAGGGCGCCTTTGATGCTGCTGCCGGGGATATAGACCTGTCCGGCAGGGCTGCGGATGAATTGCTGGATCTCCTTCAGGGTGTGATCCTCGTCCAGCGCGTCCGCGGCGTCGATCCGGCAGCGGATGAAGGTTTCCATATCCTCCCTGGAAACCCTGCAATCATTTTGCAAAAAGGAAAACAGATTCTTTCCGGCATCCCGAAGGATGAAATTTTCATAATCATCAACTAGACCATGCCGCACCAGATAGGTAAAGAATTTCTGTTCGTCCAAAAAGGAGACAATTTTCCGTTTCGGGTCGAACAGATACTCCTTCTTTGTGTAGCTTTTTCCGTTCCCGATGAAAACCGGGCTTTTGGTTTCCAGCCGCAGTTCAAAAACCTGCAAATGACCCTGTTGTATCATAGCTTCACCCCCAGGAACATGGGTTTGGAGTAGCGCAGCACCGGGTGATTTCCCTGCGCTCCGATCCGGAACAGTTCACCGCAGTAGCGATTCCTGAGAACGGAACCGGCACTGAGGAAATACTGGGTTTGCTTCTTTCGGGGCGTTTGGGCGTAGGTGTTGGATGCCACGAATCCCCCCCGGCGGGTGAGCTGGTAACTTGCGCCATCCAACGCAGTGTCCATTTCTTCTTCTGTGGGAAGGCTGGTAGTCAGCAGCATGGAGGCGTTTTCATTCCGGGTCAATGCGGTATACAGCCACTTCGTCTGATCATCAAAGAATTCGTTCAGGTAGATCTCGTCACAAACGGAAAATTTCCCGTATCCGGCACTGACCTTACCGCCGATCCCGGTAAGCCCCAATGCGGAAATGAGAGATGACAGCCAGTCGCTGTCCCGGTCGTCGGAACAGGCTGCCAGAAACCAGAGGCCGCAGTCATCGCAGAATCGGTACAGCCCCACCTGATAGGGCATCGCATCCGAGAAATCCGGTACGGTGGCTTTGGTGACATCCGAAGAAGAACCAAACCGGACAGGCTCCATATCAAGAAGCGTTCCGGTTTTGAGTGCCTGGCAATATTCCTCAAACCGGACCGCGGGAATCCATGAGCGTTTTTTGAGCAGCTTCCGCTTTTCGCCGGGAAGCTCCGGCGGGACATCCGGCGCGTAGATGGGCTTGGGCAGATAGTATTGTTCTTCTTTCCAGGGCATGGCATCGGAAAGCAGCAGTTCCCCTTTCCGGGCCAGCTCCAGCAGCCGATTCAGCCCGGATTCTCCATCCAGCTGCAAGGCGGTGTGGCAAAGGGCGGAGAACAGGGTATCCGCCCGGAAATGATCCTCGGACTGATAGAGGGAGAGGGCTGAGTCCGAGCCGCCGAAATGGACTGCCGTGTTAAATTCCAGCTGGTACAGAAAATAGTTCATATCCCGCGACCTCATCAAACAGCTTTTGCAGCTGGGCGCAATCCGTCTTTCCGTCAAAGTCCTGAATGCGGAAGTTTTTCAGGCTCACCCTGCCGCTGCCCCGGGAGCCATGGCCGCCCAGGTAATCCATTTGCAGCAGCTTCATGGCTTTGGCCAGAAGCGTCAGATCCTCCAGCATTTCCTCCTGGTCACAGACATCATAGACGATGGTCTCTGCGAAGATCGTGCCCGGATTCACCCGTTCGATCTGCCGGGGCATGGCTTCGGAGGTCAGCCGCTTAATGACATTCTCGGACTTCACCTCGGTCAATCCCACTGCCTTCATTGTCTCAGCGTTGCGGACAAAGGCATCCGTGAATTGCAGTCGGGAACGGGCGGAGGTGCTGCCGAACATCCGAAGAACGGCGGGGTGGTCGTCCTTGAATTCCGGCATTTTCTGAATGTCTCCGGCAAAGCTCCGGGCCAGCAGGGTGCGCAGCTTTCCCTTCAGGCTGCTCCCGGGGACGATGGGACGGCCGGTAAGAGCATCCCGAATCACCGGGCTGTCCACCGCGCCGATGGCGGAGAAGGCGCTGGAGCCGCCGATGTGCATACCGGTCACCACTTCCAGATCAAATTGAATCAGAATCTTTGTATACATACTCAGTTCTCCCTTCCGCCCCAGAAACGGTGATATGCCACAATGGCTTCCAGATAGTGGATATAGCGAATGGCCTGCTCCCGGGAGGAGCCAACCGCCTTCAGCCAGGGAAGCAGATAGGCCCCCTCCACAAATTCCTTGGTGTTCCGGTCTCTCCCGCATTCATAGGCGATGCGGATCCTGGCCATTTGCAGCTTGACCTGGCTCTCCTCCGAAAGCTCTACCTCCGTTCGGAGAATTTCCGTGTTGTAAACATCCATCAGCAAGCTCAGAATGTTACGGAGCTTGCTGGTGGTGATCTGCCGGGATCGGGTTTTCATCAGCTTCTCCGCAAAATCCACATAGTCCTTGGGAAAATCGGGAACGCTTTCCTCTGTCTGCGGGGGATAATCCCGGTTGCCGGAGAAAGGACGTTTTTGGTAGTTATTGTTTGGATAAGCCATGGTTACACCTGCTTTCTTTCTGTGTAAACACACAGATAAATCGCCGTGATCAGCTGCTGACGGTCTGCCGCAGAAATGCCCCAGCCGTACATCCTGTCTACGAATTGGCGATAGCCTTCTTTTTTATGCCGCTCTCTTGGCTCCATTCTGGCAAGCAGATAGGCAAGCCGTGCCAGATTCATTTTATCCTTCTGGGCCTGGCGCAGCATCTCCAGCAGCTGGTACAGGAAGGCATTGCCCCGTTCCTGTTCCTCCTGACCGAAGAAGGCGTTCAGCGCGGCCAGCTTTTCTTCCAGAACCTTTTCCCGGAATTGCTGCCAGGGATAGGTGTGCTCTGCCTCCGGGTCAAAGAGGGAAATGGAATTTTTGCCCGGGGTCTGCTTTGCCCGCTCCTCCAAAGCAGCGCTGTGAGCAGCCGCCTGGCGGATGGGGAAATGGTGGTTGTGCAGAGAAATGCCGGCGCTGAGGGTGAGACTGCCGCAGCAGCAGAGGTCAAATTCCCGCTGGATTCGCTGCGCCGCGGAGATTACACCATCCCAGGCCCCTACCAGGAACACATCATCGCCGCCGGAATAGACGATGGCCACGGAAAGCCTGCTTCCATCCGGCTCCGGCTGGGCGAGAATGGGATTGATGAAGCATTTGAAGAACAGGGACATCTGCCGGGAAAAGGCAGCGGTGCGGGAAATGGTGAGAAAATGATCCCGCTTTTCCGGTGTCGTTTCGACCCTGCTGCGGAAGCCGGACACGAAGGCCTGCCCCAGATTATCCACATCCATCCGGCAGACGGCCAACCGGGCAATGCCCCTGGAACCGGCGCAGAGCTCCTCCATACTGGAGGAAGCGGCATAATCTCCCACATATAGCCGGGTGGCATAGGAAAGCCCGGTGTAGACCTGATTTTTGGAATAAATTCTTACCACAGCCTCCCCGCTTTTCAGACGGGTGCGGGCTGTTTTTTCATCGGTGAGAGAGAAGTGAACCGCTCCTTCTCCGGCGGGGAGGGAGAAATCAGAAAGAGCCCTTTCTCTGCTCACAAAATAGATGGGACTGCGCAGGATCTTCTGAGAAAGGCGTACAAACTGGTCGCACCAGAAGCAGCGGTTCTCCTCGGTCAGCTGATCGGAGCGTCCGCAGACCTTGCATTCCCGCCCGTCCTCCCGCGCCACTTCCCGGTTCATCCGAAGAAGCTGAGAAGGACTGTACCGGTGAAGCTTGTGCCGGGAGACGGCAGTGCTTACCCGGCGGAACATGGCAGTATAGGGTGCCTGGGCTACGGGGGTATTGGTCAGGTCGTTGCCGGAGCAGGTCGTCCAGCCCTGGGCGATAAAAAGCTGCCCGGAAAACTGCTCCAGGAGCCAATTGTTGAGACGCTCATTCCAATTCTTCGCTGCTTCGATGGCGGCGCCTGTGTTGGGCAGCAGCAGATAGCAGTGTCCGCCGCCGCTGTAGAGCAAATTCGCCCGGCTCAGGGAGCAGGCAGCCAGCAGCTCGTCGATGTAGTGCTCCATGAGCAGCTCCAGAAAAAAGGAACGGCTGCGCAGGGAGGCCAGAGCGCCGTCGGTGGCAACGGTAAAGAGAAATTTCTGGATCCCGGAAACATCCGCCGAATACAGCAGAAATACCTCCTCCTGACGGAACTGCGTCTCCTGGGCAAAGAGCCGGGTGCGGTAATCCGTTTCTCCCTGCTCCAACAGGTATTCGCTGATGCAGGCGGCAATGGCGGCGGTGACCTTGCTGTGGTCATACAGGGAGATGTCCGGGCTTTCCCCGGTGAAGGTGCTGCTGGGCACGAAGCTCAGGCAGCTCTCCAGCAGGCACAGCAGGGAATTGACCCAGGCCTCCTCCGGCGCCAGACCGGTCAGACCGGAACGAAGCTTTTCCGCAATGGCGGCATATTCCCCGGGCGTGACCGGCTTTGTGCCCGGGATGGGGGGATGAAGCTGCCCGTCCTGAAAGCCCAGGGGGAGAGAATAGCCGGGATGCTCCCCATTCAGATGGGAAAATACCGGTGCCAGGGGAAGACCGCGGTCAAAGCTGCCCCCTTCTCCCTCGATTTCCCTTCGGTCAGCGGCGGCGGACAGGTTATCCGCCAGATACACGATGTACGCCGGACTGTCGTCAGCCAGTCGGGCACCCCGAAGGGCACGGCCATGGTGGAAGCTGACGCAGTCCAGGATGTCCGATTCCCCAGGCCAGATTTTCTTCAAAAAGGCCGCGCCCAGAGCGCTGTGGCTGCCGCTTTCACCGCCGCTGCGGTAGATCGGCTTGCCGATGTCGTGCAGAAGCGCACCTATGGTGGCCTGTAACGTTGGTTCACGCAAGTGCCAATCACTCCTTTCTCTATTTCTGATGTCCCCTTGCGGGGGTGAGTTGTTTCTGCCTATGAAATCTGCCACGGCAAAAAGGCAAATGTTTCCGTCCCCTTGCGGGGGTGAGTTGTTTCATGACGGAACAGGAAGCAATCCGAGCATTCGGAGAGTTTCCGTCCCCTTGCGGGGGTGAGTTGTTTCTGAATGATTTATGCTCCTACGGAGAACGAAAGGAGTTTCCGTCCCCTCGCGGGGGTGAGTTGTTTCACATTCTTTGAGTATTGCGAGGCAAACAAGGAGTTTCCGTCCCCTTGCGGGGATGAGTTGTTTCCGGCAGCACGGCGATGCAGAATTTTGCCTTTGAGTTTCCGTCCCCTTGCGGGGGGTGAGTTGTTTCCGGCAGCACGGCGATGCAGAATTTTGCCTTTGAGTTTCCGTCCCCTTGCGGGGGGTGAGTTGTTCCTGGGGGAAGCTGCTGATTGGGCTGGAGTGCTGTCGGTTTCCGTCCCCTTGCGGGGGTGAGTTGTTTCCCGGCAGTACATCAAGATTTCCGCCAGCGCAAAGTATCCGTCCCCTTGCGGGGTGAGTTGTTTCGTATAGAAATGAAAGCACCATGTAAAGACTGCAAAGACGCCGTCCCCTTGCGGGGGTGAGTTGTTTCACATCAATGTCCATGAGATTACCAATACTGCCCAGTTTCCGTCCCCTTGCGGGGGTGAGTTGTTTCGCGCAGAGCAGATGTACAAAGTCAGCCAGATCTCCGTTTCCGTCCCCTTGCGGGGGTGAGTTGTTTCACCATGCTTGCTCCCATCTATGACAATATGTAGTTTCCGTCCCCTTGCGGGGGTGAGTTGTTTCAGCAATACAGCACAGTATCAAGCCGATGGAGTTCGCCGGTTTTGTGCTGTATTTACAAAAAGTATACCACGCATTTTCCCAAAAGGCAATGTCTCAATCCCAAATGCGTGGAAATCACGGTGCGAACCGGGTGGGGAGTATCCGGTTTCCCAGCCCGTTTTCCGGGGGTTCGCATTCAGAGGCACTCCCGGATTTTTTTGTCGCAGCGCTCATAGACGGTCAGCCGCTTCTTCAGCTCCCTGGGGTCATAGCGGTTCAGGGTCTCCAGCAGCAGCTTCTCCAAATCCCGAAGGATTTGCTCCGCCTCCCAGCCGCAAACCCCACGGATGTCCTGATTGGTGACGGAGAACAGACTGTGGGCAGCCTGATTTCGCAGCAGATTGTTCAGCTTTTCGCAGTCGGACAGCAGCTGCAGGGTAATTTCCTCCGTCCCCAGATGCTCCAGCATCCGGTTCAGCACCCGGATGCTCACGTCCCGCTCCTGCAAGGCGCACTGGAAGGCGGATTCCAGAAACGCCAGCAGCTCCGGCAGGGTGCTGCGAATGCCCTTAGGGAGAATCACCTTGTGTCCATCCCGGGTGGCAATCACCGCCTCCAGCGGCACACCCAAAGGACGCAGCTTCCCGGCAAGCATCTGAAGCTGCAAGCGAATCAAAAAGGGATTCAGCCGCAGCAGGAAATCCGTGTACCGCTTCAGGTACACCAGATGCTTCAGCACCCCGAAATACTCCACCATTTCATAGACCGGGTAGGGCAGCTCCCCCGGCTCCGCCAGCAGCCCCAGGCCGGTCAGCCCCTGGGCCGCCTCCCGGGCTTCCCTCAAAAGGAACCGGCTGCGGTAATCCAGGTGCTTTGCCAGCTTGGGAATGGGAGCCGGAAGCTGGGCGCCCATCTGGGCAATGGCGGCGTAGTTCCGCTGGGAGAGCAGCCCCGCCAGCTGATTGCGGACAGCCTCCCGGCGCACCGCCATCATCCGGGGTTCGCAGCAGCGGTTGGGCGCACCCGGTTCCTCGTCCTCGTTCAGCCCCAGGGCTTCATCCACTGGATAGGTCTTGGTGTTGGAGCGTTCCGCGGTGCCGGACTGCTTTTCCGGGTTTTTCACCTGGATCCCCCGGGTGGGATAGCGGGGATCCAGCGCCATCTGAGCCAGGAGGATCTGCATCTGGGGCGTGCCGGAGCTGAGATTCAGCAGAATTTCCGCCCCCGGATTCTCCTCCAACGCCTGTTGCAGCAGGGCATCCATGGGCGCTGTCAGGGCATCCATATCCGATGGGTCTTCGATGTCCGTTTCAAACCGGACGAGCCTGGGACTGTAGCCCGCCCAATTCTCCCGAAGGAAGGCAAAGGTCTTGGCAATGCGGTCATCCACCCTATCCCGTTCCACCATCTCCCGGGAGAGAAAGAGATAAACCGTCTCCGGCCGATAGAACCGAAGGATATGCATGAGCCCGCCGTCCCGCATTCCCCGGACGGGATCGGTGGTGCCGATGCAGGAATAGAGTACAGCGTCCATATCCTACCTCCTGGACAAAAGAGATTATAGGAGTATCATACATCCGGCGATGGCTTTCGTCAATGCCGCACCGCAATGCAGGCTGCTCGGGTTATGGCTAAAGTATAATCCGGAAATAGCATCTTTTCAACGGGGAGAATGATTTGAAAAATTGTTCCAATTTTCCGAAGAATATAGTATAATAAAAGAAAATACGTTCCGGCTATGGAACAAGAGGAGGTGTCCCCTTGCGTTTTTTCGATCTTGGCAGTGAAGTGGAATTGGAAAACAAGCAGAGAATCAACCTCAGCGCCCACGCCTACACCGTACTGCTGCAGGATGCCTCGCTGTTTTTTCCTTCCCATAAAACAGAAACCGGAGGGATCCCCTCCGGCATTCTGAATCATGTGTTCTATCAGTTTCGGGAGTCAGCGGAATCCTCTATTGAGGAAGCGCTGCAAACCAGACGGCAGTCGCTGAATGCCCTGCTGCAGCCCATGTCCTCTGAAGCCGCCCGGCAGGAGGCAGCCGATCTGCTGCTGGGGGAGTATCGATCCGAGCTGGAACAGAAGCGAAATGTCCGGCTGTCTCAAAAGGGATGCTCTTTTTCCTTCCGTATCGATACGGCAAACCTGCGGGAGCTGTCCTCAGAGCAGGTACAGAGAGAACGCGTCCATTATCAGGATAAGGTCGGTCTGTATTGGAAGGCTGTGCTGGAGGAATTCTGTGAAAAGCCCTATTCGGAGCGGGAAAAAATCTATCAGAAGGAGGTCTGGAACCGGATCCTCGCCGCGATCTCCCGGAAAAAGAGATTGAAGCTGGAGCTTCGCAGCAGCTACCAAGCAGCCGCCGGCAGCTCGAAGATCTGTTATATGAAGCCCCTATCCATTCTGCAGGACTCCGAAAAAATGTACAATTATCTGACGGGAATGATGCGCGGGGAGCAGGACGAGGCGTGGAAATGCGGCGCCATTCGTCTTTCCTCCATTGTCGGCTGCAAGGAGCAGGAGCGACACGGCGGCGTTACATTGGAGGAAAAACGGATCATTGAAGCCCTGATAAAGCATAATGGCGTACAGTTTCTGTCCTCCGGGAAGCAGACCCAGACCATCCGGGTTCGTCTGACGAAGCAGGGCGTGGCGCTGTATCATCGCCTTCTGCATCTGCGGCCCATGTTCACGGACAGACACCAGGAGGGCGATGCCTGGATCTACGAATTTGACTGCCTTCCCTGGCAGATCGAAATATACTTCTTCAAGTTCGGTCAGGATGCGATCGTCCTGGAACCCAGTGCGTTGGCTCAAAGGCTTCGGGAGAAGTACCTGAGGGCGTTGGACTCCTATCAATGACAAAGCAATTGTTCGCCGTTAATGACTTCGCCGTGAGCTCTGCAATCTAAAATTGGGGATTGGTTACCCCACAGAGGTTTGACAGATAGCTGAATTAGCCATGTCCTGACTCCTCGCAGATGCCCTCAGTTGGGATATGAAATTAGATGCTTTTAGATTCCGAGCCGGAGCCAAGGCAGCTACCGCGAAGCGGCTCCGCCCTTGACAGCCAGCCGGAGAAAAATGCTAGAATATCCGCCCACCACGCGGATGGTGCCGGTTCAAGCCCGGTACGTTCCTCCATAACAAAAATGGCACCTTCATCCAGCGGTCAGAATACCGGACTGTAAATCCGTGACGTCAAAAACATCGTAGGTTCGAGCCTTACCTGGCTCAATTCAATATGGGGCTTGGGTCTGCTGGGAGTGGACGCCTGTTCTGCAAACAGGACAACAGATGGGGTCGAATCCCATAAGCTCCACCATACATGAAAAATCCGAACTTACTCCCGGCCGGGAGTGCGTTCGGATTCCTTATTTTCATCAAAGATATTACATACTGAGTTTATGCCCCCGGTTTTGCCTTGCGCACAACCGGGGCTTTGGCATATTCGACATTCCTGTTATCCTCCGATACAATGACAGTATCAAAACAAAGGAGGACTGACTATATGGAATCGCATTCCACTTAGAGATAACTTAGAGGTACGCGGGATAAACTGGGGGGCAATCACATCGGAGGGGACCGAGAATATGACGTGCAAAGGGAAGGACGTTCGCCAAGCTTCCAGACAGAATATTATCTATTGGGCATTCCTCCTGCCGAATTTCCTTGGGGTTCTGTATTTTGCCCTTCTGCCCATGCTTCAGGTGTTGGTCAGATCTTTCCAAAGTGCCATCAGCGGCAGGTGGATGGGATTTGGGAACTATTTAGCGGTTCTGAAAAATACCGCGTTTCAGATTGCCGTTTCCAACACGGCCCAGTTTACCCTGGTCTGCGTCCCACTTTTGGTTGCGCTGTCCCTTGCTCTGGCGGTTGCGCTGCGGGCAATTCCGTCAGTGGGAAGCACTTTGCGGAGTGCTTATTTGATGCCCATGGCCGTCCCGGCGGCCTCTGTGGTGCTAGTGTGGAAGGTGTTATTCTACAAAAAAGGACTCATCAACGGTGCTCTTCTTGCGCTGGGCGGCAGCGGGGTGGACTGGATGGGCTCCGGGGCGGCTTTTTGGATGCTGGTCATCAGCTACCTCTGGAAAAACCTGGGATATACCGTGGTTTTGTGGATGGCCGGTCTTGCGGGCATCCCAGAGAGCGTGTATGAAGCAGCCCAGGTGGATGGAGCCAATGCCTTGCAGACCTTTCTGCATATTACCCTTCCAAACCTGAGAGGGTCAGCCTATACCATTACCGTACTGTCTCTGCTGAATTCTTTCAAGGTGTTCCGGGAGGCGTGGCTGGTGGCGGGAGATTACCCCCATGAAAGTATGTACTTATTGCAGCACCTGTATAACAACTGGTTCCGGGAGCTGGATTTTGATAAGATCGCCGCGGCCTCTGTGATGACTTCAGTCGTGGTTTTCATCCTGATCGGATTTCTGCGCAAAGCCTGGGATGGAGAGGATTAGAATATGAAAATAGTCAGAAAATCTATGCTTTTCACGGCTTTGCTGGCACTGACCCTTTTGCTCTGCTTTCCCATTTGGTTTGCGGTAACAGGGGCGTTTTCAGCCCAGTGGGAATTGGAGGTGAAATTGTCTCCGGTTTTTGTCAACACTGATGGTATGGCGGCATGGTCCGTGCTGCCTGCGGCGCCTACGCTGAAATCTCTGGTGGAGGTGCTGCTGGACAGTCCGGGCTTTTTCACCATGTTCTGGAACTCCGTAATGATTTCCTTGGGGGTATTGGGAGGGCAACTGCTGACGGCTGTGCCTGCGGCATGGGCTTTGGCCCGGTTTCCCCTACGGGGAAAAAAGCGGATTCTCACCGCCTATATCGTGCTGATGCTGATGCCCTTTCAGGTGCTGATGTTTCCCCAGTATTTGGTGCTACAGAAGTGCAATCTGCTGGACACCCTGGGTGCCGTGATTCTGCCCGCCATTTTTTCCACATTTTCTGTTTTCATCCTGCACCGCTTCTTCAAAGCGATACCCCAGGAAATTCTGGAAGCAGCCCGGCTGGACGGCGCAGGGGAACTGCGGATCTTTTGCCAAATTGGCATCCCCATGGGTGCACCTGGCATTATGTCTGTATGTATCCTGACCTTCCTGGATTCCTGGAATATGATCGAGCAGCCTATGACCTACATAAAAACCAAGTCACTGTGGCCACTATCCCTATTCCTGCCGGAAATCGGTATGGAAGAAATGGGCGTGGGGTTTGCGGCGGCACTGATGATGCTGATCCCGGCTCTTTTGCTGTTTTTGGGATGCCAGGAGTATTTGGAACAGGGAATCGCTATGTCGGGAGGAAAAGATTAGTTATGTACTTGAAAAAAGAAAAGAAAAGCATTGGGAAGTGGATCGGATTGTTCTTCGGGACGATGATTCTTTTCACCATTCTTTCCAGAGCTATTTATCAGCATAGTACGGCTGTGGTGACCACGAAAATGCCTACCAGCGGAACCATCAACCATACCGTGCAGATCACTGGTAAGACCGTTCGGAACCAGGAGCTGGCAGTAACCACGATTGGTGGCCTGCGAATTGCCAGCATTTGCGTCAATGAAGGCCAGCAGGTAAAGCAAGGTGATGTTCTGTTTGTTCTGGATCTTGACTATCTGGACGAAGTGATTTTGAAGCAGGAACAGAACATGAAGAAACAGCAACTGTCTGTGTGGGATGCCTGGGCGCAAAATTCCAACGCACAAAAGCAGAAAGAAAACCAGCAAGCTCAAGCAGAGGAAAACTATAATAATGCCGTGTCCCAAGCCGAAATCAAAGCAGAGCGGGCCAATCGGGATCTGGAACGGGCTAAAACTGCATTGGAAAACTACCGGAATGGTGTTACGGATGATAAAGCCGAGGAAGAAGCACTGGAACTTGCCTGCCAGGAAGCACGAACGGTCTACAACGATGCAGTTGCTGTGCTGGAGGCTTTGGAGCAGGAAATTGACCAGGCAGTGCAGGATGCTATTTCCCAAGCTGAAACTGAATTGCAACAGACAGCATTGCAATCTGCAGCGCAGCCGCCGGCAGAGATCATACTCACGGAGGAAACCGGTAGTACAGAGGAGACAACTGTCCCAGTGGAACCGGTTGAGATTGCAGAACAAGCTCCCATTGCCACAGAATTGTCCCCAGAGCAAAAAGCTGAAATTGAAGCATCAGTTCGGGCAAGTTACGCAGACCGTTTATCTGCCGCACAGGCATCTGTGCAACAGGCACAACAGGCTGTTACAGATGCGGATGCGGAGCTGGAAGCATTCCGTCAACGCCAGGGCAGTGGTGCCACTCTTTCTGAGCAGGATTATCTTGATGCAGTGGAACAGGCAAAGGAAGTCTATGATGATGCGGTTGCAGCACTGGAAACCACGAAAACCACGTATGGCCGTGCTGTCAGCTCCGCAAATCTTCCAGCCAGTACCAGCAATTCTGCCCAGATTGGTCAAATTACCTATGACCAGATGAAAATGGAATTGGAAAAGCTGGAAGCTCTCCGGGAGGCGGAAGGAAAAATTCTCTCTCCCGTGGATGGAATTGTAACCCGCTGTAATGTCCAAACAGGTGAAAAACCCTCCGATACCACTGCCATGCTGCTGGCCGACCTGAGCCAGGGCTATAAATTCTCCGGCCTGGTTACGGAGGAACAGAGCAAATACATCGGTGTGGGAGACCGGGTGACCCTCCGGGCGGGCAGCACCGGAAAACGGTACGAGGCTTTGCCAGTCACCACCTTTTCCCCCAGCGAAGAAACGGAGGGCGGCTACCGGCTGACAGTACAGCTCCCGGCGAATACCCTTTCTCTGGGAGCCTGCGCCGAGCTGAGCTTCACCCGGAAGTCTCAGCCCTATTCCTGCTGCGTTCCGGTGTCTGCCCTTCATTTGGACGTAAGAAATCAGCCCTATGTGCTGGTGGTGGAACAGGTGAATACCATACTGGGTGCACAGCAGCAGGCACGAAAGGTCAGCGTCACGGTACTGGAGCAGAACGAAACCACGGCGGCTCTGGCAGAAGGTACGCTGAGCAGCAAGCAGCAGGTTATCGTGGGCTCTGACCGAGCGGTAGACATCGGCAGCCGTGTTCGGGTAAGCTGATTTGAGCAGGGAAAAAATCATTCGTCCGACTGCTCTGCTGACTGCGACGATTCTGTATGTCTGGGCTGTCTACTTTTGCGGTTTGGCTGGAAAGAATGCGGATTTGGCACATATTGTGTTGGAGCAGGGGGTAGACACCGCCACTGCGGAAGGAATTTTCTGCCGGGAGGCGGAAGCGGAGGAACCGATTGGCTGTTGCTTTTGGGGAGAAAACTCCCAACAGATGGTTTCCTGCCAGGAAACCGGGGCTTCCGCAAAGGTCACGGTGGTTTCTTTGTCAGGAAACCCGGGGCTGATGGGGGCGGAGTGCCTAATATGGCAGGAAGGGTGCCTGATCGACGAAGGAACGGCCCAGACCCTGTTTGGAACTGCACTGTGCGGCGGTCAATGTCTTTGGTACGATGGGGCAGTCTATCGGGTTCTGGGGACGGTTTCCGCTCTCCGCCCCACCATGCTGACCATGGCGAAAGCAGGAGATACTCTAAGCCGGTGCGTGCTTGCTCTGCCGGCGGAAAAAGGGAAAACCCTGGGGGAGCCGTTTTTGATGCGGTGGGGCCTGCGGGGACGGGTCCTGGACTTCTATCCGTTTTTGGCTCTGACGGAGAATCTATTGCTGCTTTTCCCCGGCATACTGCTCCTGACGGTCTGCGGCCATCTGGGAAAAGGCTGGCGGAAGCTGTCATTGCAGGGCATCCTTTCGGGAAGTCAGTGGCTTCTTCTGGGGAAAACCGTCCTTGCTCTGGGGCTGGCAGTGGGAACGCTCTGGCTGCTTGCGAGACGGCTTGTCATTCCGCCGGACATGGTCCCTTCCCGGTGGTCGGATTTTTCCTTCTGGGGCAGCTGGTGGGAAAGCCAGAAGGAAAATTGCCTTCGTATCCTGTTCACCCCTTTGGGGAGCAAGCAGTTGCAAATGTTGCTGAATATGGTAAAATCAATGGGAACTTCCACGGTGTCCGCAATACTGGCACTGTGGGCGGTAAGGAGGCGGAGAAATGCGAATCTTGTTGATCGAGGATGACGAAAGCCTGTGCTTAACCCTCTCTTTCCAGCTGCAGCAGGAGGGCTTTTCTGTGGATGTCAGCCGAGATGGGGCAGAAAGTCTGCTGTTTATCCGAAAACGCATCCATGATCTGATCCTGCTGGATCGGATGCTGCCGGGTTTGGATGGCATGGAGGTGCTGCGCACCATGCGCCGGGAGGGCATTGCTACCCCGGTGATTTTCCTGACGGCGCTGGGTCAGGTTGGTGACCGCACCCAGGGGCTGAACAGCGGCGCGGATGACTATATTGTGAAGCCCTTCGTCTTTGAGGAACTGCTGGCCCGGATTCGCTGTGTACTGCGTCGTCCCGTTTCCCTCCAAAATGACGAAATGCTCTCTTTCGGGGACATTGCCTACGAACCCCGAACCCTGACCCTGCACTGTGGGGAACAGTCCACAGAGCTGTCCAAACGTTTGGGCGACCTGCTGGAGCTGTTTCTGCGTAATCCGGGTCAGACCCTTCCCCGAGAAACGATTCTGTTGCGGGTCTGGGGCATGGACTGCGATGTGGAGGACGGTAATCTGGACAACTATACCTATTTTCTCCGGCGGAGCCTGCGCAAGGTAGGAAGCCGCTTACAGCTGGCTACTGTCCGGGGTGTGGGCTACCGATTGGAGCACCGCCATGGTTAATCGACTTCGTTGGAAGCTGACGGCGTTCAATACCGTCATCACTGGGGCTATCCTGCTGGGCATGACTCTGCTGTGCCTGTTTATTTCCGAACGAAATACCCGGGCCCAAACCTTTCAGAATTTCTCCGGCAATCTCAGCACAGTGTCCTCCTATCTGGAGGTACAGAACCAGCTTTCAGCCACCTGGCTGCGGCAGATGGAGAGCTCCGGGTGTTTTTCTCTTTCTATTCAGGATGGGGGAACGCCCCTGTTTTCCATGGGGTTGTCTGCGGAACGAAATAACCTTGCGCCGGAGTTTCAGCAGGCACGGGATCGGGCCGTATCGGAGTTTGATCTGAATGACGTAAGTGCCCGGGACGGCGGAAGCTGTGCCTTTTCCCTCCGGGGAGAAGATGGCACAGGCTATTTTGCCGGGGTGTCGCTGATTCCGAAAAACGACTCTGTGCTGGAACTGATCTTGCTGTATCCTCTGAACGAAATGGAGAATGGCATCCATCGGCAGCGCATGGTGGTATGTATTGCGGCGTTGGCTGCCGTGGCGCTTTTGGGCGCATTTTCCTGGTGCTTCACCGGGAAAATGCTTCGCCCCATTCAGGAGAACCAGCAGCGTCAGGCGCAATTTATTGCCGCTGCCTCCCATGAACTGCGGACGCCGCTGACAGCGATTCTGTCCGCCGCCTCTGCCTGGGAGCGTGCAGAGTGCGCATCCCCTGCCCAACAGGCGCTGTTTTCGGATATGATTCGCCGGGAGGGGAAACGAATGTCCCGGCTGCTGGGGGATATGCTGACCCTTGCCAGCGCCGACAGCCAAAGCTGGGAGGTAATATGCGAAGATGTGGAGCTGGATATGCTCCTTCTTATGGTTTATGAAACCTATTCCCCTTTGGCAAAAGAAAAGGGCCTTGTCCTGTCCCTGACCCTGCCGGAAAGGGATGTGCCGGTCATGCAGCTTGACAAAGACCGGATTGCGCAGGTGCTGTCCATTCTTCTGGACAACGCCCTGGCCTATACCCCTTCCCCCGGCAATATCCGGCTGGAATTGGGCTTGGGAAGAAACAGCGCCCGGATTACCGTTTCAGACACCGGGCCGGGGGTGCCGGACAGTGAGAAAACCCGAATTTTTGCGCGCTTCCACCGGGGAGAAACCGCCCGTTCCCACCGCTCCCATTTTGGTTTGGGGCTGTGTATCGCGGCGGAAATTCTCAAGCTCCACAAGGGGAAGCTCTGGGTGGAGGATGCCAAGGGTGGCGGCGCCGCTTTTATCCTGGAATTACCAATTTCTTAGAGGCCTCTTAGAGATTGCAGTTTTATACTGCGGCTATCTTCAATAAGGAGGAAAAAGACATGATAGACAAAAAACGAATCATCAGCCTGATGCTGGCCCTGGTTATGCTGCTGGGCTGCCTTTCCGGCTGCGGGAAAGACCCGGAACTGTCGGCGGTGGAGGTTTCCCAGCCCGGCAATGTCAATGCCACAGGGCGGTATGCGGAGCAGCGCATTCCGCTGCCAGACAGCGACTACGCCATGGACATGGTCATGCTCTCCACCGGTCGCCTGCGGGTCGCCCTCATGAAAGCAGACGGGAATGCCCTGATTTGCACTGCGGGTGCCCAGAGTGATACATGGGATACCTTCGCGCTGCCCGGAACCATCACGGAAAGTGGAAGCATCGGATCCGTTGCCCTGTCCCCGGATGGAAGCGTTTTTTTCAGTACCATTGAGAAAATGGAAGACGAAACTTACCGGTCCCACTTCTGGTTTCTGGATTCTTCCGGGAAAAGCCGGGAAATCCCTGTTACCTACGCCGATGTGGATCCTCAGATGGGATTCTTCGTACCCACCTGCGATTTTACCGCCGACGGACGGCTTTTGGTACAGTTCTATCTGAAGGAGGTTCGGGAGGTTAATCTGGAAACCGGGGAGCTGGGCGGCAATCTTAATGAGCTGGAACCCTCCCTGCTTCGATTCCTCTGTGCCGGTGAGGATGCGTATCTGCTGGGCTGGAGAAGCGGTAGCGTCTGCCGGAACGGCGTGACGGAAGCCCTCTCCGGCGTTCTGGGAGAACAGGTCGTGGCGTCCTTGCAGGCCACCGAGGGAAGCGAGCCCAAGATTACCTTCTGGGAAAATTCCGATGGCTACCTGTTCTTCACCACCCATGACGGCCTCTATAGCTATGTTCCCGGAGGCAGCGTCACTGAGGAGCTGGTCAGCGGGGCCAGAACCTCCTTGGGTGACCCTACCTTCTATCCGAAGGCTCTGACCGGGGCGGAGGACGGCAGCTTCTATGTGCTGGGCAACCAGAATGGGGAAAGCGCCCTGCACCACTACGTTTACGACCAGAACGCCCCCACAACGCCGGATACCGAACTGCGCATCTACAGCCTGTATGAGGATGAAGACCTGCGGCAGATGATCTCCCAGTTCCAAGTATCCCACCCGGAGGTGGCCGTGGATCTGGAGGTTGGTGTCACCGACGAGAACGGCGTCACCATGGAGGACGCCATTCGGATGCTGAACACCGAGATTCTGGCCGGCAGCGGCCCGGACCTGATCCGCTTGGACGGCTTTCACCTGGAAAGCTATCTGGAAAAGGGCGTTTTGGCAGATATCAGCGGCGTATTGAGTCAGGCAGGCCCTCTGCTGGAGCAGGTGACGAACTGCTATGCCCAGAACGGCGAGGTATGCGCTGTGCCCACCACCTTTGCCCTACCCGCCATGTATGGCGCGGAAAAATATGTTTCGCAAATCCACGACCTGGATTCCCTGGTGGCAGCGGCCAAGCAGGCAAAGCAGGAGAATCCCGACCGGGAGCGGATCGTCAATGCCATGTACCCCATGACGATGGCGGATCTCTACTACGACAGCTGCTCCGCTGCCTGGGTAAATCCCGATGGAACTCTGGACGCGGAAAAGCTGGCAGCATTCTACGCCGCCATGAAGGAGCTGTATGCTCTGGATGAAAGCTTCCGCCAGGAAAACGTGGAGTTGGTGGCGGAATTAGCGGCAGCATATGAACGCGGTGAGAATCCTTTTGCGCCCGGTGATTATACGGGACTTGGCGGTGTGTCCTATATCTATGGGGATATCTGCTATCTTCCCACAGGTACGCTGGACGGTATGTACGCCTGGTCGGCTTTTGTTCTTGCAGGTGAGAAGGACTACCTCAGCGCCGGCTATCGAACCATCCCTTTGAGCGGGCAGGCATCCAATGTTTTCCTGCCCCGGCGGATCATGGGCATCCTGGCCACTGCTGCCCATCCCCAGGCGGCGGAAACCTTCCTGAGCTTCATGCTCAGCGACGAGGTCCAGGCCAATGATCTGACCACAGGCTTTCCGGTGAATCAGGTGACCTTCCAGCGGGAGCTGTCTGAGGACCGCTACGTGGATTCTGTCTTCGCTACGGCCAGCGCTGAGCAAGGTGGTACCAGTGTCAGCTACAGCGCGCAGTGGCCAAACGAAGCCCAGCGCCAGCAGCTGAAGGGCTGGGTAGAGGCGCTCACCACCCCAGCCCTGACCGACCGCACTATCCGCAGTAAAGTCATGGACCAGATGGTCGACTGCTGCAACGGAGTCATTACCCCTGAGCAGGCGGCAGACGCGGCTTTGCGTTCGCTGAATCTGTATCTGTCTGAGTAAGGAAATCAAAAACGCCATAGGAACCTTCCCTCGCCGGGATACAGCTCCTATGGCGTTTTTTCCCGCAGAGAAAAACACGAGGGATGGAAGAAGGGGTTGATTCCAATTATGAGAAACTGTAATTGGCTTTGCGTTTTGGAATCGGCAACAAAAAGAAGCTGACCCAGTGGCAGGATGAGTTCTGGAAGCACATGGTCAAGAAGTACCCGGACTTTGAGCGTGGGGAATCCGCCAGCGAAACCGGAAGAACCCATATTCCACCTCGGCTTTTCAAGGAGGCAGTGCGTCTGAACCGCCAGAAGGATAAGATTACCCGACTGCTTTCCGAAATCACGCCCCTGAACGCCAAGAAGAAATCCACTGAGATTGAAACGATTCTGGATGATTATATTCCCAGCGTGGAAAAGCTGATGACCCGGATTCCCCAGATTCTCAGCATGGTGGACACCGGCAAAATTGCCCTCACCCCGGCGGTGGAACTGTCCTATCTGACCCAACAGGAACAGCAGGATTTACTGGAAACCATGGAGAGCGAGGACTGCACTCCCTCTCTGTCTCAGGCCATCCAGATGAAAAAACTGAGCCAGTCCGGGGAGTTGACTATGGACAAAATCTTCGACATTCTCCGGGAACTCAAGGCCAACCAGCAGGAGAAGATCAGCTTCCGGGTGGAGGATTTGCGAAAATACTTCCCCAAAACCTACAGCGCTGCCCGGATTCAGGAGCGGATTTTGAAGCTGCTGGAAGCGGACTGTCGCAGACGCTCCGGCAGGGATGCCCGATAGGGTGAAAGTCCCGATTCCGCCCGGTAGCGGGAAGGGTTATCATAAAACGGTCCTTCTTCGGGAGGATCGTTTCTTATTTTTGCCATTGTAGCTGAATCTACCTATTCTTCTGCGGCAGAACTCTCCCCATCGTTTCGATGTCTGGCATAGCTTGCGCGTCTATTCCTCCGGTTTCGCTCTGCCTGACAGTCTGCGCTCTGGCAATACCTCTGGCGGCTGCTGCGGCGCAGGAACAGACTGCCGCAGGCCAGGCAGTGGAGAATGGAGCCCTGGGGATACTCATCATCAAAGCCCGTGTCCATGGGTGGCGCAAAATCCGCTGCCAGGCGGCCGAAGGTATACCAGCAAATGTCAAAGACAGAGGTCACATCGGCGCCATACTCTATTTTCTTTGTTCTGGGATTCATCTTCAAATGCATCCGAAAATCCGGGAATAAATCCACCAGCTGCATCATCCGTTCTTCACGGTCAACATTCAATTTCTGGAGATATTCCTCGTCTGATTCGTAATTGCGGTACTTTTCCAGGAAAGCGTAGCTGTCGCAAATTCGGCCTTCATAGTAAAGTGACCTGGCATACTGGGGATTCTTGTAGGAGTACGCCTGATTCAATGCGTAATACAGCTCGAAAGCCATACCGATGGTTTCGGCATTATTCCGATCGCTTTCCGGTGATGAAATCTACCTGGTAACAACGCAGACGGCAGCGGAAGTTATGTTCCGCATCAATTATCGTTCCGATATCACAACGGAAAACGTGATACTGTATAAAGGCGTAAAGTATAATATTGTCCGCGTGGACGTTTTCGAGGGTTACAAAAGCGATCTGACCCTATACTGCAAACGGCAGGCTTAAACGCCCGCCGTTGCTTTCTGCATCTCTGCAATTATTCTGTCCTGTTCCGCTTTATCAATCCCGGCAGCGTCAAGCGCTTCACGGGCTCCGCATTTCGGGCATACAGCGGTTTTTCATGCCTGTCTGTTCGTCCTGTTTCTTTGCCGCCGTCGCTGTCGGTATAATGTCAGCAGCATCGACACAGCGGGCGGACACGTTCGGGTTTTCGGGAATGGTAACTGTATGGCTGTTTTCATCCGGCGTTGCGATCACATGAAAAGGGTTCGACATATAGAACACCGCCTTTCACTCTTCACTTTCATTATCCATAGGTTCAAAGGCACTCACACTTGCAATATAGCTGAAATCATCGGCATCAGTTGCCGCAACAAAGTTTTGTTTTGCATATGCAAGCCCTGTAAAATAGTCCTTGAATGCGGAAGAAACGCTTTCTGCCCATGATACAGAAATCGGTTTGGGAATGATTATTTCTCTGTATCTGTTTCCCACATCCTCACGATTCGTCTGCATTAACGTTACCCGTTGCCATTGCCTTCGAGTTTCAATCAATGACAAAGCCCAAAGCAAATAGAACGGGGAATAACCCATACCGTTTTCATATACACGAATAACAAATACCTCTTTTGTCAAAACTATTTGTTCTTCACCGGGTAAAAGAATAGCAAATTCGCCGATATTGCTACTTGCCCGACTTGGTGAAATCAAATCCCACGCTTGAAGATTGCTTTTCCCGTCTTTTGTTTTCCAAAACCTGCGCGCCAATTCAAGCGGAACAAGATTTGTTGGATTTACATTTATCCGCATATTGCGAATATCAGAAACCTTTACATAAGGAATTTTCCCATTTCTCAAATCATTACTTGGGCTACCATGCCCGCCACTAATCGAAATAATCCCACTGTCGCATAATTCACCGATTGTTACTCCGTCAAAACCGTATTTTGCTTTTAAGGTTTCAAAAGGTTTCTGCAATGAGTGGTCATAGTAACGAGGCACTAAAACGTCTGAATCATACGTTGTTGAAAGTGGAACGATAAACAGTTCATGCGTGTTCCCGGCTGAATACTCTTTTGACAAGCGTAATAGTTCATTATCAATTATATCAGTCCGTTTTCCGTTGGCATCAACAACAAACCTGTCACTACCATTTTTATAAATACCGCAAGTTTGTGGATTAAGAATAGCTACTTTATCCTTGCTTATATCAAGGTTTGACTTATCCTCATCCAATTTTTCAAAAATGTATAGGTTTGTTTTTGCACGGCAAAACCCCTGAAAAGCATCCATAGGAACATTTGCAACACAAATTGGTTTCAGCCTTTCTTTTACCCATTCGCGGACATATTTATATGACGGGGAAAAGAAATAAGTTTCTGGAAGTACAATGCACATCCGCCCGCCGCTACGAAGTAAATCACAGCAACGGTTAAACATTGCAAGCCCTAATTCAATATCCTTGCCGTTTTCAACATAATCAGCGATACTTAATCCTGCTTTTTTTGCGTCTGCATACTTTATTTTGAGCGGCGCACCGAACGGGGGATTTGTAAATATCTTTGAAAAGCGACCATTCTTATAAGAATTGGTAAGCAAATGCGGATATTTCGTTTTCCATGTATGGGTTAATACGCTGTCACCCCTGACGCAATGCGCGGAGCCATCACCCAAAATCTGCATAATAGCTTTTGTTAGCTTTATGCCGATAGCATCTTTGTCAATACCAAAAATATGAAGTTGTGCCCATCGAGATATTTCTTTTTCTTTGTCCGGGAATCGTTCTTTCAACTCAATAAGAGCCTGAATAAGAAATCCCCCCGTCCCGCAAGCCGGGTCTATGTTCCTGCTGATTTTGATACAAAAGAAAAGCCTTCTCCGGGGTCAAAACCGCCGAAAAAGGCATAAAATAAGAGCTTTCGAGGTCAAATGCTGACTTCGGAAGCCCTTTTTCGCTTTATTCAGTTATGGATTTCTGCCGTTCCAAAGCCCGGCGGCACCGTGGGGTGTAAGCCTTGCGGTGTATGGATTTTGGAATAATTAAAAGGTATAGCAAAATTAAAAGGTTTACTTGTGCTTTCGCCGTACCACAAACGGAATGTGAAACGGAAGGCCCGTTGCCATACTATCATATTTGGAGTCATCCAAGATTAAGCCACGCTTCTTCGCCAGCTTGTGAACCTTTGCGTCAATCTCAAAGAAGTCCTCAAAACCATACTTTTTTCCATGAATTTCATAGTCCCCGCAGGTCAGATATTCGTGACCGTATAATTGCTTGATTACATCACTTGTGGCAAGTTCAGTTCCTTCTGGCAGAGACAGTAGGACATCGACGATTTCAGATACAATTTTATCCATCTTCAGCCTCCTCGTCCTCCATAGGATCTATGCCAAGCAGCTCCAAGAACTTATTGAAGTTGTACGGATAAGAGTTGCTGCCACAAATCTTCATGGGCTTGTGACCATCGGAAAAGAAAATCTCCAACTCCCACTGGGTTCCGTTCAAGACCTCATATCCGAAACGGCGTGGATCATAATTGCTACGCCATTCTCCAATATGCAACTCTCGGAGACCATCTAAGAACTCCTCCTTGCCTACAGGATAATCAGGAGGGATGCAGAAATTAGACGGCTTCAGAATAAGGGAGTGCTCTACATCCTTATGAAGATGCTCATCATCCAGCGTAATGATATGGGTTTCGTTACCGCTGAAAAAGCCGCCGATAGTAAACACAATTTTACAAATTGCAGGAACGCTTTCGTCAAAGGCGGCAGCCTTCAATTCAGCCTTGGAGGGATTATAGACGCCACCAGCCTCGGCAAATGCCTCTTTTGCTCTGTCCAGATACATCCGAGTGCACCACAGCCGGACATCCTCGCTGGGATGCATAATCGGCTCACGGCCATAGTCCGGATGTTCCATAGTATTTTTGAGATGACCGATTTCCTGTTTCAGCCCACGGATGGTGGTCATAATCTGTTCTGCTGTTTTGCCTTTGAGATACTCCTCATAGTATCCTTCTGGACTGATCATCATAAGTCGGTCACCTCCATCAGAAATCAATAGCTTTTACTTCTATCAGGGTTGCCGTCCGCATCCAACTTATAAGAAGATATGCACTGGCTCGTCATCACAGAATAACCCACCTCACCGCAATATGGGCAGTTCGCGGTTTCTCTTTCCTTGCCACCGGGATAGACTGTTCCCCAAAGCTCGTATGCGTATTCTTTTCCGCACTTTTCGCATTTTATTATAGTCATGTCATGCTCCTTATCTAAACATCTCATCGTTCCAAACCAGCTGAACAAGCTGTACCAGTAGTGCTATGCGCTCACTGATTTCAGCCTTGCCGAATTGGTCGTATGCCCTGAATGCCAATCCGTTATCCGCAATGAATTTCTTGAACTTAGGATTGTTCTGATAGGCAAGTTTCCCCAGGGACTCGGTGTAAATATTACCCTCGTTGGAGCAATACTTGGCGAGTTTGTAATCATACCGGGAGTCATTCAAACTGGCATTGATGCTCTTGTGCAACAAAAGCAGTGCGCCGATGCTGTTTCTCCAACGCCGGAAATCCTCTTGGTCTGCATATTCACTGGTGAACCACTCATAGTGGTCAGTGATGATATGCTCGATTTCAAATGGGTTCTTGGTCTGGGTATTCATGTAGTTGCAGTAATTTGGAGCAACGCCAATGCTTTCCTCAATAAAGCTGGTCACACGGGCAAGAATGTTCTTGATGTACTTCTTAGTAAAACTATTCAGCCCAAGGTCCGGCAACGCAACCTCTGGATGGAAGTCCAGGTTGTTGTACTGTTGCAATAGCTTTTGCTTCAGCGTCGGAATGTCACACATACGGATATCCTTGGTCACATTGAAAACGAAGTTCTTAATGGTACTGTAGTCCACAGAGCGGTAATTCGTAACTCTGGAAACAATCAGGATATCAATGAACCGTGCAGTAAGATTGATTTTCTCAATGATGACTGGCCAAGAATCCTCGTAGCAGATAGGCGCTAAAAGCAACTGAGGCTGCAGTGTGAAATTAACCTGGGCATTATAATAGACATATTTGGTCTCTTCGGAAAAGACAGTTTCTGCCTGACGAATACGCAGATATACCTCTGCAAATTTTGCAAACCTACGGATGAACTGTTCAAAATCATCAGAAGACACTAGCCCCAGCTTTTCACGCTCATCCCGGACCCACTTATGGAACGAACCACCGATAATGTCGAAATCTTTGTTCACAGCACCGGCTTTTGTGTCACGGATTGTTTCTGCGTAGTGCGCACGGAGCCAAGCCTTGATGAAGGTTTCATCGCCTTTGTCATCGTCTTTTTTCAGCAGAAGAACCATGTCTTTCCACAAGCCATTCATCTTCTCGCGGATGCTATCATCTCTGATTTCAGAAAGGATGTAGCCCTTCAACATTTCTGTAGAGGTCAGGCTAAGACCACGGTCGTTCATTGTAACAAAGACCTTGTGTGCGTCCTGCTCAGTAGTTGCCACGATTTCAATGAAGAACACCTTTTCAGCAAGCCAATCACAGAAATGCAACAGCATATCGTCGGTGATGTCCGCCGGGAACACTTCTGTGATGTCGGTATAGCGTCCGTACAGGTTACGCACAGATTCACCACAGTTGGTCAAGTCGAAAGGCTTATTATTGAAAATGGCTTCCATGCACTCATGGCGATCCTCAACATTGATATTGAAAGATTTTGTGCCAAAGGACTCCGAGAAAATCATAGTCTCAATCATGTTATAACTCTGACCGATTTTCTTCAGTCGGTTGTTCAGGTACATCAACAATAGGGTCAAGGATGAAAAACGCTGTTGACCATCGATGATGGCGTTCTCTCTGCCTGCCAGAACGATAGAACCCATAAAGTAAGCACCGTAATCTGCCACTGCCGGACGGGAGTCACCAGGCTTATAGTTATCGAGGAATTCGGATGTAAGGTCATCAATCAGTTCCTCGATATGCTTACGCTGCCACATATACTCACGCTGGTAGTAGTGGATGGAATACTTTGTATTTTGCAGTAACTGCTTTAGGTTCTTAGGAGAACCCTCAATCTTTTTCATAGCGATACCTCCACTGTGAATCGGTATTCCGATTATTCCTTCATTTTCAGGAAGCCCTGCTTGAAGGCATCCGGGAAGATGAAAGTCTTTTCACCAACACCAAAGGTAACACGGATGTGCTTCTGTGCTTTATCAATCTTGGTGACCGTACCTTCTCCAAAGGCTTTATGCAGAACAACAGAGCCATCTTTCACGTCGGGTGCAACAAATTCCTCTTGCTTAGCAGCCGGTTTTGCTGCGGCAGAAACAGCAGGCTTTACCCCGTACTGCGCAGTAACGGAAGGTGTCGGCTTAGGCTTGGCAGGCGTAACAGTCGGCGTAGGAACAGGAGTGCTGGTGACCGTAGGCTTTTTCGCAGGAACAGGAATATCCTCAACCTGCGGCACCTCAAAGACGGTCGGTGCTTCCATCGTGGCCTGCTGATTGTAGAACAGCTGATCGTATTCGGCGCGCTTGATGACAGTATCCCAACCACCAATATCCTTGCCTTCATGCTTGTCGATGCCGGTATATGTTAAGCTGGAATCCTCATAGCGCTTGAACTTGAAGATAGCGTCGTTCATAAGGTTTGCATTGAAAACGCCCAACGAGCAAAGCAACTCAAAGTCTTTCACATCCAGGCCGGTGACCTTTTTGAACAGGCCGGGTTCCAACTGTGTGATAACATCCTTCAGAGAGCGCTCACGGTAGTCCGTCAGATACATGAATACCGGCACACGCGTCGCAAACTTGATCAGCTTCTCCTGGATCTTTTTGCGCATGGATTTGTATTCCTTCTCCTCATCGGAGAGTTCCTTTTTCTCCTTCGGAGTCTTTTCGCCGCCTTCCTTCTTGGCTTTCTTGACGGCTTCGGATTTATTGATAATGGTCTGAATATCCTGGTTCAGGGAGCGGAAGCCCTCAATGCTCATCAGGGCGTCCATTGCCTCCTTACTTGCCATCAAACGGGCAAGCGTGTCATTGTCAACATTAACCAGCAATGCAGACTCCCATCTCTTAGCCAGCAGAGTGGCAGAGGTACCAGCCATGGCAATATCCAGAACATCCTGAGCGCTAATCTGGCGCATAGAACTACCATCATAGGCGAGGACGGGCAGGAAGTTGATGAACTCAGCTACCTTCTTTTCAGGATTTGCCTCATTCACATCCAGGCGGCAGCTATAATCGGAAATCTGACGGAGAGCGCGGTCAAGAGCAAAGTCAAAAACATAGCACTCCTGCTTCATGATTTGCTGATTGCCGTGCTCGTCCGTGATCGTCCACGGGGACTGTACACGGAATGCCGTCTGGAAGTATGTCTCCGGGCTCTTCAGATTGCGCAGCATGAACACACCGGTCCACGGCTTCACAGTGACGCCGGTGGTCAGCTTTCCACAGGAAAGAGTGATGGTCTGCGTTTTCAAAGGGTCTCCCATCGCATTACGCACCGGAGTCAGAGCATCCAGACCGATGCCAGCTTTGGAACCTGCGCAGACGATAATTTCATATCGCTGATTAAACCAGGCATTCTGCTTCTGCATCATGAGGTTATACATAGCTTGGCAGGATGCCACATTCGGCAGGAACCACAGAGTGTGGGACAGCACATTCAGCAGACGGGTGTCAGAATAAGGCATGGGCGGACGCTTGTCCTGTCCCAGCTTCATATCGTCGATGTTGGATGGCAGATAGGAGCCACGAATCAGGTCAAGCCACTTCTGCACCTCATTTTCGTACACAAATCTAGCCTCATCACCCTTGCCCTTTGCGGAGAAGAATACATTGAGGTCGAACTCGTTAAATTCACCCTGCATAGCAATCTGACGAATGCTGTCAGGGATACGGTATGTAAGCATAACCATGCGTGGCAATGCCGCATAGGGATTGTTTGAACCTTTCCATTCTTCCTTGGCGCGCTGCTCATCGGAATAGGTCCAGTTGTAAATCTGATCCTCGATGAATTCACCGCTGTTGATCGCACGGAAAGGCGTGCCGGAGAGAAACAGATAGTGGCTGGTGGTAATAGGCAGGAATGTTTCGTTGTAGGCGTTGCCCGCTTCCTCCAACTGGTACTTCTCCGCATCGAAATCGGCTGCTTCTTCATCGTCCGGATTTTCAAACAGCTTCTTCGCATTTTCGCGCCATGCGCCGAAGTGGTATTCATCAAAGATGACCAAGTCCCAGTTGTCTGTGTGAATAAATTCGTTTTTCGCCTTGATGCCGCCGGATTCGTTCGTACCCAGCAAATCCTGAAACGAACCAAAAACGACGATAGGTTTCGATTTATCCGCGCGGGCATATTCCCGGTCGATGTTCACATGGTTACCGGCAGCGTCCTTATTAGAGATAAACTGCCAGCCATCGAAATCCACATGGGTCATAAGGTCTTCACGCCATGCAGATTCCACTGCCGGTTTGAAGGTCAGCACGAGGATGCGCTTGAAGCCCATCTTCTTTGCAAGCTGATAGGAGGCAAAGGTTTTTCCGAAACGCATCTTTGCATTCCAGAGAAA
>JALFGI010000242.1 GCA_022777455.1 Clostridiales bacterium
TGTCGGACGTGGTACCATTCAACCGAACACTTTTGACCCGGAACAAAAGCGGGAGGCTGAGAGCCTCCCCTACAATGGGTACGGATTGCATGCCATTCAACCAAGCGCGCGGTTCCGTTACGTTGCGGGCGGCTGGTAGCCGCCCCTACGCTGGCTGGGCGATTGTTGTAGCCTGGCACGCAGAAACGTTACCGGGCACCCCCCAGGAGTCCCGGATCACACACCAGCCCGGTGCGCCATTGTCCGCGGGCACTGCCCGCCAAACTACAATTTGCGTGTGTATTATAGTAATTCCAGGAAGAATTGTCAATCAAAATACCGTTCCACCGGCAGGCCCATGCCCTGCCAGTTTTCTTCCTGACTTTTGGAAATCCAGACTTTGGTGGTGTCCATGGCCAGCCGGGCACTTTCCCGGGGGGTACGGTCGGAGAGAATGTGTCCCGCGAACAGGGCGGTGAAGGCATCCCCTGCCCCGGAGAAATTGCCGGGGATGGGGGTATAGGGCAGGATGTGGGTTTCTTCCCCCTCCGCAAGGAACACGGCGCATCCCGCTTCCCCGGATACGCCGGTGATCACCGCCCCGGGAGCACCCAACCGGATCAGCCCCCGGAGGGCCGCTTCGGGGTCATCCTCCCCGGTGAGAAAGCCCGCCTCCGTCAGGTTGGGAAGGATAAAATCCACCTGCTTCAGCAGACCCCGCAGGAAATCCAGCCGCTGCGCTGTAATGCCCCGGTACAGCTGGCCGTTGTCTGCGAAAATGGGGTCCAGGAAGATTTTCACCCCGGAGCGATGCCAGATTTCGCACTGCTGCCCAATAAACTCCGCCTGGGCCTCATCTGCGATGTAGCCCATGAGCACCCCGTCCAGCCGAAAACCCAGCTGCTGCCAGGTTTCCAGGGCCTCCCGGAGGTAGGCGGTGGTATCCAGTTGCGCACAGGTGCCGAAATTCCAGGTGTTGGAGATCAGGGCTGTGGGAAGACAGGATACCCGGTGGCCCAGCCGGGTGAGCACTGCCCGGGAAGTTGCCATGGCCACATTGCCGTAGCCCACAAAATCACTGAGGACCAGAATCTGCTTTTCCGTTCCGTTTTTTTGCTGTATGTTCATCGCTGCCTCCCACATCAATCCGGATTCAAATGATCGGTTTTCATCAGCAAACAGGTAAATTGTAATTTGGCGGGCAGATACAGCAACGCCCTCCTTGGCTCTCCCTTTGGGAGAGCTGGCAGCCGTCAGGCTGACTGAGAGGGTACCGCAGTAAGGTAATGGAAAATACATTGCCCTCTCAGTCTGCCCCTAACGGGGCAGCCAGCTCCCCCATAGGGGGAGCCAAGAGATGCGTCAATCCCAGCCCGCCAAATTGCAATTTATTGTTTTGTTTCTGACAATGGATCTATCATATTCCATTGACCATGGAAAGTCAAAGAGAAATCGTAAAAAACGGGCCTCCCCGCATTTTGTACCCGCGGGAAAGCCCATTTTTTCTTTTATTCCGGTCAGATGTTTCCAAACACATTCACAATCTCGCCCATGAACACATAGTGGATGGGATTGCCGTCGGCGTACAGGGTGGTCCGCACATCCTCCGGCACTTCCTCGTGGACCATTTTGTGGGTGTAAATCTTTTTGCACACGAAGGTGAGGGTGGCCTCCTGGAAGCCAACGGCCTCGCCCAGGGGCTTGGGGGTCAGGGAGGTGCGGCTGATTTTGTCCGGCACGTCCCAGCCGGACTTGCTGCCCAAAAGCCCTAAATCCTTCCGCTTTTCCTCGGGGAAGAAGCACACCGTGAAATAGTCGCTGCCCAGCAGCACATCGGCGGTTTTCCGGTTCTCCCGGACAAAAATTTCCAGGATCTGCTTGCCCTTCTTGGGAGGTCCCCAGATGGTGCCCATGGTGCCCCAGCCGATGGTCATGGTGTTGTAGTTTTCCGGGGTTCCGGCGGTGGCCAGGGCCCAGCGGTCGTTGAACAGGGAGAACACGTCATACGCTGCGGCGGCAAAATTCTGCATATTGAGTTCCATATGTTTTTCTCCTTCTTGCATTGTAAGTTGAATGGTGTTATATTTCCATTATACATGCCGGTAGTTACTACCGGTCAACCGTGAATATCACCAAAAAACGGAGTGATTTTATGTACACCATGAAGGAAACCTGTGAGAAAACAGGTCTTCCCTACGAAACTCTGAAATTCTACTGCAACCAGGGGCTGGTGCCCAATGTGAAGCGGGACAGCCAGAACCACCGGGTTTTCGACGACCGGGACGTGGCCTGGATCAACAGCCTCACCTGCCTGAAAAACTGCAGCATGGGCATCCGGGAAATGCGGCAGTATGTGATACTGTGCCTGGAGGGGGAATCCTCCATCCCGGAACGGAAGGCCATCCTGGAATCCAAACGCCAGTCCCTGGAGGAAGAACGCCGGCGCATCGACCAGGCCATTGCCTACATCGATCGGAAACAGGCATTTTACGACGCTGTGCTGTCCGGTGAAACGGAGTATACCAGCAATTTGAAATAATTTTCAAGTGCTTATCAGCTTTGCCCGGCAACCAGACAAATTGTAATTTGGCGGGGGATTTCTCGATATATTTTGCCTCCGGCAAAATGCGATATTGCCTGCGGCATCGATATATGCAGCGTTGCCGCATTCGATATGATATCCATTCCCCTCGCGCCGCAGCGCATCTCGAGTGGT
>JALFGI010000243.1 GCA_022777455.1 Clostridiales bacterium
TCCCTTTGGGAGAGCTGTCAGCCGAACAGGCTGACTGAGAGGGTACCGCAGTTAGATAATAGCAGCCGAAATCACGCCATGCTGGCCCTCTCAGTCTGCCCCATAGGGGCAGCCAGCTCCCCCATAGGGGGAGCCAAGGGGGCGTCGGTTCCGGTACGCCATATTACAATTTGTCTGCCTGCTGTAGGCTTGAAGCAATTGATGGTACACAGAAAATTGCAATATGGAATCGAATCCGCAAAACGGGTTAACAGCGAAGAAACCCCAGGACCTCATCTTCTGACCGGATGAGGTCCTGGGGAATTTATTGCCTGTGGTACTCAGAGAATGTCCAAAAGATTGCGCAGGTTTTTAATGGTAATGGCGGAATCGGGGTCGTTCTCTTCGGTTCGGATACCGATTGCCCGGAATCCGCCTGCTTTTGCGGCACGGATGCCGGATTCGGCATCTTCGATTACCATTGCGTTTTCCGGTGACACGCCCAGCAGGGAAGCAGCCAGCAGGAATACTTCGGGATCCGGCTTTGATCGGGTGATTTGGGTGCCGTCGGCAACTGCATCAAAGAAATCCCCCAGACCCAATTGCTTCAGAATCTGCCGGGTATTTTTGCTGGAGGAACCAATTGCCAGCCGATACCCTCGCTGGCGCAGCGTTTGGAGCGTCAGGCTTACATCCTCCGGAAGATCACCGGGAGTCATGGCGGAAAGGAAACGCTTGTATATTTCGTTCTTTTTCTCTGCCAGGACCATTTTTTCCTGGGGCGTGTATTCGCCGCCATGGTCCCCCAGAATGATCTCAAGGCTTTCCATGCGGCTTACCCCCCGAAGCTGCCGGTTTACCTGCTCGTCAAAGGGAATTCCCAGGCTGTCGGCCAATTCTTTCCAGGCCAGGTAATGGTATCGATCCGTGCTGCAGATCACACCATCCAGATCAAATATGATTGCATTGATGTTCTTCATCGTATAAAACCATTTCTTGTGAATACGGGGAGCTTCCCGTTTCCGCCGGCGGTGATGGTCTGACCGCCCTGATGTGCTTTGCCGTCAAAGAAATCAAACCAGGTTCCCTCGGGCAGATACACCCTTCGGGATACTGCGTTTTCTTCCAGCAGCGGGGCAACCAGCAAATCGTCTCCCAGCAGATATTCATCCTGACAGTGGATTGCCATCTTATCAGCAGGCCATTCGTAAACAAGGGGGCGCATCATGGGCTTGCTTTCCCTGACGCATTTTTGCGCCGTCTCCCACAGATAGGGCCGCAGCTTTTCGTGGAGCTTGTGCCAATCCCGGATTTCGTCCATAAAGCCGGGGGCAGCGTAGCTTTCCGCCATATTCCAGGGACTGCGCTCGTTGTTTCCCTGAGCGCCGGGCATCAGCTCCCGGAACTGTCCGCCGTCCGGCTCGGAGTGCCACTGCATGATGGGGCAGAAGCAGGCCATCTGCGTTGCACGCCGGTAGAGGTCCAAACTGGGCAGGGGTCCTGCAAAGCCCGCCAGATCAAAACCCCAGAAGATCATTCCGGTGGCAGCGGCGGAAAGCCCCGCCTTCAGCACGCTTGCCAGCTCACAGTTCTGGGATTGCTGATCCCCGCCCCAGTGGCAGGGAACGGTGTGCTGTCCGGAGAAACCCGCACGGCTGAAAATCACCCGGCTGCTGCCCACAAAGTCGCGGTAGCGCTCCGTATAGTCCCGGGCGTAGCGGTTGACACCCTCTTTTCCGGTGGAGCCATCGTAAAATTGGGCCTGCTCGCTGTGGACAAATTCGCCCCCGTCGGTTTTGAAACCGTCCACGCCCAGGTCCAGCAGATACTGCCGCTTCCCAAACCAGCTTTTCACGGTTTCGGGATTGGTGAAGTCAGGGATCATGGAGCCGGGGAACCAGTTGCCCTCCGGAATGGTGTAGGGAGAGCCGTCAGGCATGGTAACACAGAGCTTCCGATCTGCGGCATCCTCCCGGTCAAGCTCATTCTGGGTGTTGAGATGCTCCTCGGCACCCTGTTTTTTATAGATGGGAGCCTGCCAGAGCAGCAGTTTGAGACCGGCATCATGCACCTGCTGAATCATTCCGGCGGGATCAGGCCAGGGAGAATCACTGAAATCGAAGTCATCGTATCGGAGCGGCTGTCCATCAGGGACGCTCGTGTACTTGGCATCGTTCCAGATGTAGAAGGTTGCCTCATCGCTCCAGGCCTCCAATACCACAACCGATGCGGGAAAATCATATTTTTGAAGCTTTTCCAGCAGCGCTTCCACATCGCTCTGCTTGTTCCAGCGGTTTGCGGAGACCCAGATACCCAGCGCCCACTCCGGGGGCAGCACGGCGGGACCAGACAGGCTCATATAGTCCCGAATGATGGTTTCCGGCGTTCCGGAGAACAAAACCACATCTGCTGTTTCGGGCAGTTCCACTTCGATCAGGTCATCCTGAAAAGCAAAGACTGTGGTCTCACAGGTGTCAACATACAATCCAAAGCCGGTATCCGTCCAGAAGAACGGTGCGGGGCAGTAGGTCTTGTCGCCCTGGAAGCAGAACTTCTCCTGTACCCGATTGATGACGGTCTTTCCCTTCTGGTTCAGGCTGTCGAATTTTTCTCCCATGCCGTAAGCGCCGTGATAGCATAGGCGCACCAAAAGCCTGGAGCCGTTACGGTTAATTTCCGCATTTTCAAAAGAATAAGAAGCTGTTTGATGAGATAGCCGTTCCATACTTCCCTCCCTAGCCCTTGATTCCGCCTGCCATCATGCCGTCCTTGAACTGCTTTTGGGCGATGATGTAAATGATGATGATGGGGATCATGGAGATCAGACTGCCCGCCATCAACACGTTGTATTCCGTGGCATATTGCCCGTTCAGGGTGGAAAGGGCAATGGGCAGGGTCATTTTGTTCTTGTCGGTGAGCATCAGCAGCGGCCACAGGTAGTCGTTCCAGGATTCCATGAAGGTGGTGATGGACAGGGTAGCCAGACTGGGAATGCACAGGGGCAAGGCAACCTGTAAGAAGATGCGGAATACCCCTGCACCGTCAATTTTAGCGGCATCCAGATAATCGTTTGGAATGGTTCGCATCTGCTGAACCAGCAGGAAAATGGCAAAGGGACGGAAAATCGAGGGCATGATAACGCTGGAGTAGGTGCCGGTGAGTCCCAGCTTGTTCATGATGACGAACAGCGGGATCATGGTGACCTGGGTGGGAATCATCATGGTGGCAAGATAGCCGCCCAGAATCAGCTGGCTCCCGGGAAAGCGCAGCTTGGAAAAAGCAAACGCAGCCATGGAAGAGGACAGCAGCGTGATTGCCGTATAGGAGATGGAGATAAACAGAGAATTCCCAATGGTTTTCGCAAAGGGGAATTTGGAGAATACCTTGATGTAGGCTTTCAGCGTGGGCTCCTTTGGAATCCATTCGATGGGAATGGACATCAGCGAACCCCGGCTTTTGAAGGAGGTGGAGATCATCCAGAGGAATGGAATCAGGGATAGGAACGCCAGCGCAGTTGCGGATAAGTAAAACACGGCGGTACTGCCTCGTTTTTTAATCGTCATAGTGAACCCACCTTTCCTGTCCCTTCATCTGAATGATGGTGAACACCATGATAATCGCAAACAGAATCCAGGAGAATGCCGAAGCGTAGCCCATACGGAAATATCGGAAACCATACTGATAGATTCGTTCCACCATCACCTGGGTCGCGCCGTTGGGGCCGCCGCCGGTCATAATCATAACCTGGGGGAACAGCTGGAAGCTGTTGATCATGGCGACGATCACCACGTAAAAGATGGACGGCGTCAGCAGTGGCAGGGTGATTTTCAGAAATTTGCTCCATCCGCCCGCGCCGTCGATGTCTGCCGCTTCGTAGTAGGTTTTGTTGATTCCCACAATTCCGGACAGCAGAATCAGACCAAAGAAGCCCATATCCTTCCACACGGATACCAGGACGATGGCGGGCATGGCCCACTTTTCGTCAATCAGCCAGCCGGGGCCCTGGATGCCGAAAAAACTCAGGATGCCGTTCAGTGCACCGTATTGGGGTGAAAGCACGGATTTCCAGATGAGGGAGGCGGCTACCCAGCTTGTAAGGACAGGGATGTAATAAATGACCCGGAAGGTGCCGATGGCTTTGTATGGTCTGCTGAGCAAGTAAGCAACCAGCAGGGAAGCGGCCAGCATGAAGGGAATGTACAGCACGATGTATTCCGCTGTGTTGCCCAGTGTCTTCCAGAATTCCGGGGTGGTCAGAATGGTCTTGTAGTTATCAAGGCCGATGAAGTGCTCCTGCAAAAACCCGGCCTTGGTCAGCTGATCCAGACCGTTCCAGTCGGTCAGACTGATCAGGCCGGAAATGATCAGGGGGAGCAGACTGAAAATCAGCAATCCGATCAGGCTGGGCAGCAGAAAGGGGGAGGCAAGGAGCAAATTGTTTCCCTTTCTTCTCGCGCTTTGTGGATTCATTTTGATACCTCCTGGAGGCCAGAAACCTCCGAAACTCCATAAAAATGGGGCCGCTGCAAAGGCACAGCGGCCCACTGCCAGAAATTATCCAAGCTTGATTTGCTCGACGCACTCTGCCTGGGCCTGATCCAGAGCTTCCTGCGCGGTGACGGTGCCGTCGGCTGCCGCGGCCAGCTTCTGGCTGATGATGTCGCTCATCAGAGCGTAATCCTCAATCACGGGAGGCATGACCAGATAGTCGAGACTCTGGAACACGGCTTCCCGATTGTCGGGCGGGGTGATCTCCAGGTAGGAGGCCAGGGCGTCCAGATCCTTCAGGGCGGGCAGATCCCATCCGGCTGCCAGACGAATGTCGGCGGAAGCGGTGGAGGATGCCAGCCAGGCAAGCCAGGCGGCGACTTCTTCGGGATGCTCCGTCTGGGGATTCATGACCACACAGTTGGAGAAGAAGTGGGTTGCTTTCTGGGTGCTGCCGGGTTCCACAACGATGTCCCATTCAAACTCACAGTTTTCGGCAAAGGTCTGGAATGCCCAGATGCCGGTGGGAATCATACCCAGGCGGCCGCTCATAAACATATCCCAGTCGCCCATGCCGCCCTGCTGGGCAGTGTTGGGCTGCACGTTGGAAACCAGAACCCGATCCACCAGAGTCTGGGCGGCTTTCAGGTTTTCGGGGGAGTTGATGGTGAATTCGGTCTTATCCTCGTTCAGCAGGGCGCCGCCGTACTGGGCGGCAACCTTGAAGAATTCGTTATAGGTGATGGGCTGCCAGATGCCGAAGGTGTTCTCGTCCAGCGCCCGGATCGCTTCCGCGGCAGCCTGGAGATCGTCCTGGGTCCAGTCATTGGTGGGATAGGCCACACCGGCTTTGTCGAACAGATCCTTGTTGTAGATCAGAACCACGTTGGAGAAGCTCTCGGGCAGGCCGAACTGCTTGCCGCCCACATTGAAAGCGCCCAGAGCGGTATCATTCAGACCGCTGACATCTACACCGGTGATTTCTGCCAGCAAGCCCTTGCTTGCATAGGCCGCGAAGTTCTCGATGTTCAGCTCGTAGCAGTCGGGAGCAGTGCCGCCGGCAACCCGGGTCTGCATCTGGGTAAAGTAGTCGCTGTAGCCGATGGTCTCCACTTCGACCTTGATGTTGGGGTGCTCCGCTTCAAAAGCGGCAACCATCTTGTCAAGTGTTTCTTCATTTCCACCGGAAGCATTGAAATTGCAGTAGGAAATTGTAACCGTCTCATCGGCAGCAAAGGCATTGCCGCACAGGCCCAATACCATCACAGCCACCATCATCAGCGAAAACAGCCTG
>JALFGI010000255.1 GCA_022777455.1 Clostridiales bacterium
CAGTGAGCAGATCGTATCACACAGCCGGTCAACAACTTTTTCAAGGGTTGCGAATACTTCGTTTCGGAAGCCTCGTTTTCGGATTTCCTTCCAGATTTGCTCTATAGGATTCATTTCTGGAGTATATGGCGGTATGAGAAAAAGGACAATATTCTCCGGCAATTTCAAGGCTGCGGATTTGTGCCAGGCAGCACCATCACAACAGAGTAGTATGATATCTTCTGGATAGCATTTTGAAAGATCCCTCAGAAAGATGTTCATGCATACTGTATTGCAATATGGCATAATCGAGAAAAAGTTCTCACCGGTCAATGGCTCCACCGAGCCATAGGCATAGCGGTACTCTCGTATATGATGACAGGGTACACTGGGACGGATCCCTTTCTCGCACCAACAGTTCTTCGGCTTGTTCATCCTTCCGAATCCAGCCTCATCCTGAAACATTACCCTTACCACTCTGCCTGTGGAATTTTTCAACTCATCTACCCTTGCTTTCATTTTTTTGAGGCCTCAATGACCTCCTCACTGGCCTTCTTGGGATGTCTGCTCCGAGGCATCCCTTTCCGCTTTGCGAGTCTTTGAACTGATTTATTGAAAAATAGTATCATACTGCTGTCCTGCTACGCAAGTCGCGGGGAGATTTTACGCTTACGGATATCGGGTGCCCTCAGCTATTCGGGTTTTGGGATAGTATCTCATATCTGTGCAGCTAATGATAGGTATGCGGTTATTATGTACTTACAATGCTGAGGCTCGTACTGACCGAGGAGGCTGCTGCGTCCCGCCAGTACGAGCCTTTCTTTGCTTTTTATTTCTTCGCAGGAAGCAGCCTTTAGGGAGAACGAGTCAGATACTCCATGCATATCCACCCCGCATCAGTCTTACCCCACTCTCGGCCATCAACAATTTTCTGTGAATAAATAATCACTTCTTCGCCGCTGACAATCCGTTCGATGGACTCATATGCTGTTCCAGCTTCGCACCGTATATTTACCACACCGGCAGAAGGGGACACAACGTAACGTACCCCCCGTATGCTTTCTTCCTCTTCGAGCTTGATATAATTCATGCAAACCCAGCCATCGGAAATCCGTCCCCACAGCATACCGTCGATTGTGACCTGCTCAGAAATTAGGACCCGCGTCCCGTTATGGATACGGCGGACTCTTTCCGAAGAAGTGCTGGGATTCTGCCTGACATTCAAACCGCTTTCAGCATTTACAACGTATCCTACAACGTACTGAACCTCAGAAGTATCTTTCGTGGTGTTATCATGATACCTGTCTTCTGTTTCAACATCATCGAACAGGTCTCGTGCCAATGACCAGTCAGGATTTTCTTCACAACTGAACCGGAACTGGTAGTCTGCATCATCACATATCATTCCGGATAAATAGCCATCGTCATCCCGCTCAATCGAGTGAGAGCCTTTCCCGATAACCATGTACCAGATTTGAATTCCGGCGGAATCCCTGATTTCGCATCGGTACGGCGTCCCGTTCTCATCGCAGACGAAAATAAGCGGGGGGTAGCTGTAATCATAAGTTGTGCGCACAGCCTTTCCATCGCTGGTTCGTGTCTCGGAGAGAACACGCCCCCGATCATCATAAGTATAGTCGACACTGGCGGTTTTTACCGTGGTTTCCTGAGGCGTGCTTTTCCCCTGATAAACCGTGCCAACACTATGGGTATCGGTTGTAACTTCTTCAACATGAGCTCCGTTGTCGCTGTAGACATACTCCGTAACTGCTGTACCGAAATCATAGTTTCTGGTTTTTCTGATCACTCTCCCCTGCGCATCGTTCTCCAGGGTATAAGCAATGCCGCCGCCCTCTCCGATTCCGGAAACCTTTACAAGAAATCCGTTCTCATCATAGTGATATTCATACATGGGCCCATAGGGTTCCCAATAGGAACAATTCACCTCGATCAGATGGCCTGCGTCATCATAAGAATATGTATATACATTATCGTCAGAACCCGTTGAGGAAATGAGTCGCCCATTGCTGTCGTATTGGAAGGTAATAATGGACTCGTCCCCGTTTGACGTAATCCGTTTTATTTGCGAGAGCTGTTTCGCCTGAATATTTTCCTTTGCACTGGGGGCGGAGGTATTGCCGCCCAACAATTCAATCAACTCATCAATGGGAATGAAAGAAACGCTGTACGTCATATACGGCTCACGGGGTGAAGGGTCGTAAGTGAGGAAGGAGCAGTCGTCAATGATAGATATGAAATCAGATTCCGTGCAAGGCTTCCCATCAATTTTATAGGATAGATGATGCCCGTCGCAGGAGATGTCGGCCTTGTGAAGCGTTTCCTTTGAATACAGATCCCAAAGCGTAAATTTCGCCCATACTGTCTGATATTTCCGGTCACTCATTTCGGACGTATATTCATGAAATGCACACGAAAACACAGCTGGCTTTCCCTGATACATTGTAATACCGGAGAAACCCCGCATACCTGTTGCATCCACAACCTCTGATTGCATATCCTCGATCATGGCTTTCACTTTGCCATCTTCAATGTCATAACAACATACTTTTTGGATATCATACCAGCTTTTCGGATGATAATAGGTGAGGAATAGCTCTTCCATTCCGTCATTGTCCCAATCCAACAGAATGCCCCGGGAATATCTGTTAATCGTTTCTTCGTCCAGGTGGCTACACTGCAACGTCTGCTCCCTTGCCCGGATCGCTTTCGGAAGATAGGCACTCAACGCAGATGCGTTTTCAACATTCGCAACCGGCAAATCTCCTTGATCCTCAGATACGGTGGAGGCTGGATTATCCTGCTGAGACATAATAGATTTGACCAAGGTTGATAATTGAGATACAGTGTCCAATACAGAAGGACTGGAACCAAATTTGTATTTATATCGTCTGAAAGTGTTTTCTCCTGTAGTGGTACTTAGGAGATTCATATCGTCGTTATCTGTTGCTATTCTTTCCACACCGTAGCAGCGCTTGCTTACGGTTGGTGAAGAATCGAAAGCAAAAACAGCACAGTTTGTCTTTTGGGAGAAATAGAAACACTCATCCCAGCGGTTTCCCCATGTGCTGCTGAGCGGAATTTCGAGTCCGGTAATACCATATTCTCCCAACCGCTCCTGAATCAAATCAATTGCCTCTTGTTCGCTGCGGTCAGTTTGACTGTCGATATCATAGCTAATATCCCCCTTATCATAAGTTCGGGAAAAAGAGAATTCGCAATCCATTTCCTTTGTTTCCGGGTTATACATTCGCACATCGGCGGAAGCAGTATGCCGTTCAACACTCGAATTTACGGGATATACTACTTTGTATTTTTCACGTCCTTCCGTTTTCTTGCTGTAATCATGAATCGAAATATCAATCAGTTTGTCATCCACAAAAGCAAAAATGCGCTTTTCTTCCGTCGCAGATGCAGCCAAAGCCTCCGAACGTGTATACCTCGGTGTTCCGTCATTATTGATGAGGTAAAGCGTTTGATAAATATAAACCGCTTCCTTGTCTTTACCGTTCTTTGAGTATGGCTCACTATGGCCACTATTATCCAATGAAATAACAAAAAGGTCATCAATGCCGTCTGAATCATAGTCGGCAATATGCCAGGCAAGAAGCCATGGTGTAAAATTATCTATAGCGTAAAAGTTGCTGCTTGTGGTCGACAGATAGGCATCTTCCCAATATTTACCACATGTTTGACAATAATATGTTACTGTTTGTTCCTCTCCTTCCAAATCGAATTTTGGAAGAATTCTTTTTTGAAAAAACTCCGCTGCGGGAGACGACGAAGGTAACTTTGAAAAGTCAAAGATACTTTCTGCGCTAGAATCTGGAAACCCGCACGCTAGAAATAGAATTGCTGCCAATAAGATTGAGATCGAATTACCAATTGCTCTTTTCATCTTATTCATCTTTTAACCTCCATGGACTTCTATGATGTCACAATGTTCCGGTTATTCCTCCTGCATCGACAATACCCAACTCATCTTCGTTCTCTTCGCCAGAGATATCATTGTATGTGTCGAAAAGGATTCCAATTTCACCAAGAGTGCGCAAGCATACACTCCAATTGCTGTGGATATGCTTTTGCTTTTATTCGTCTCACATAGCCTGTTCGTAAGTGCTTAACAGTGGTTCCTCCATACTGTCCGGCGGGACACGAGTTCCATCCGGTTGGGAACCTCTAAAAACTGCTTTTTGCAGTTTTTAGAGGTTCCCGGTTATTTATGAACTGACTATTCTGCGAAACTCTTTTTTAGAAAGTAAACTGGCGAAAATGGCTGATCGGCGGGTTGAATCACTCCAAGCTCTTCCAGATAGTTGTAGTTTTTTTGGTAAAGAAACTTAAGTTCAGATTTTTGACAATATTGCTCAGCATAAGAGCCTTCTTCCACAACAAGAACAGGAATAAATATTTCGTAGCACGGAATTTCTTCATCTCCGTGTATAACTCCTGCCTCGCGATAGGATACACTCTCAGGAAGCAAAAGACTCTCAAAACTCTCTTCTGGCCACATAACCCGACAGTATTTGTAGCATCCACCAAATGCATTCTCTCCAATTGTCTTGATATACTCAGGAAGGAAAAGCCTTCTGAGGTTAATACTGTCACAAAACGCTTTATCACCAATCTTTTGAACGTTCCTGGGTATTGTATAGTAACTTGCTTCACTGCCACAAGGATAGGTGATTATCTGCTTCTGGTAATTATCAATCAATACCCCATCAACGACTTCAAACCGCTGATTATGTCCTTTTATCGTTATTTCAACCGGTGTGCAGGAAAACGGATTCACACCTATTTCTTCCAAACCAGATGGCAGGGTGATTTCTTTCAGGTTTTCGCACTCGCTGAATGCTCCATCTTCAATGACAGCCAAAGATTCAGGCAGACGAACCGTCTCCAGGCTGCTGCATCCGGAAAATGCATTGCGTCTGATTCTTGTTACACCTTCCGGGATTTCAATCTTTTTCAAACTGGTACAGCCCTTGAACATTGCTTCTCCGATTTCTGTTATGCCTTCGGAGAGTGATACACTGGATAATTCAGAACAGCCTGCACAAATGCCGTAACCAAATTCTGTTACGCTTCCCGGTATGGATAATTTTTTGATTCGCAATCCGGCGAATACTTCGTCTCCAATGGTTGTAACACCATCAGAAATTACAATCTCATTCAGACCGGTTCCATCAAGCATTTCTTTATCCATGGTTCCCAAGGAACCGGGAAGTGTTACACGTTTAACCCCATCGAAGAAAAAAGCTCCGTATCCGATAAACGTTACGCTTTCCGGAACAGTGATTTCTTCAATATCACAGTCTGAAAATGTATAGCGCCCAATAGACGTTAATCCCTCCGGCAATGAAACACGTTTCAGATCAGAGCAAAAAAATGCACCATTTCCAATATATTTAACCCCTTGTGGGATGTCAATTCGTTCAATTGCGGTTCGGGAAAATGCCATGCCTCCGATTTTCATCAGTCCGACAGGAAGCGATACACAGGATAGATTGTTGCAGGATTGAAATGCCCCATCATCTATCACGGTTACTCCCTGGGGAATGGTTATTTCTTCCAAAGAAACGCACCCCAGGAAAGCATTTTTTCCTATCTTTTTCAGGCTGCTTGGCAGACTGACGGTTTTCAGATTTTCACATTGAAAAAACGTTCCGTCTCCAAGTTCCGTTACGCCCTCCGGAATGACGATTTTTTCCAGATTTCTGCAATCCTGAAAGGCCTCCGCTCCGATGACAGTAACACTCTCCGGAATTGTGATTTGCTTCAACCATCCGCAGCCGGAAAATGCGCCCGCGGATATTTCCGTAATTCCATCCGGGATTACATAGCTTTCTTCTCCGGTATCATAGAGATATGCCACCAGACTGCCATGATTCTTGTCAAACAGCACCCCGTCAACGATTTCAAAGTATGGGTTATCCGCAGAGAGTATCACTTCAACTCTTTTTCCTTTGAAAGGATTCCCGTTCATTTCGGATACGCTGGAAGGAACTGTAATTGTCTCCAGGTTACCATAGTCCGGCAGGATCTGGTATCCGATTGATGTTACACCTTCCGGAATGTCGATCCGCTCCAATACGCAGCATCCTTCAAACGCATAGTCATCGATTTTCTTGAGACTGCTGGGAAGAATGATTTCTTTCAGTCCGGAACAAACATATACGCTCGAAAAGACACGGGGGCCGATTTCCAGGGTTCCTTCAGGGACGGTATAAGATGATGCATCACCCCAATCGGGACGATAAATTATTCGTTTCTCATTCTTGTCAAAAAGGACACCGTCAATTATCTCAAAATTTGGATTATCCGGGGAGACTGTGATGGTTTTTCCACCACGATCCCAAAAGGGATTTCCGATAATCGTTGTCACACTGGAAGGAATGTTAATCCTGTATGCTCCATCACAAAAAGCAAATGCATCTTCTCCAATCGTAGTAACTCCTTCTGGAATCACTACATCCGAAGCACCATAGTCCATGAAAAGCATCTGCTCACCGATGGTGGTCACCTTGATCCCATCTATGTACGTTGGGATAATGATTTCTTCGTTATATGCTCTTACGGACACGATTTCCGCTGTACCATCGTCGAGGACAAGGTAAGTCCATCTGCCGCTTTCAATAGGATGCAAGACTGCATCACATATTTCGCAGGTCCTGGAGAAGTACTCATCGATCTCAGGCATTTCGAATAAGTCTCTTTTCAGTTTCCCCCACTGATGTCCAAGGGGATTTCCTCGTGTTTCACCGCAGATACTGCAGGTCTCCGGCTCCTCGCAGGTTGCAGGAACCCAATCATGAGCTGAGCAAAAGCCACATAAGAACGCCGCCAGACTCATTCCGATGGCCAGTACCGCAAACTTTCCAAGTATTCTTCTCATTTTTCCTCTCCCTTTCCTCTTAATATCAGCGCAGAAACTCCAATTATTTCTGCCTGCCTGATGAAGTTTGAATAATTGCAGCGATAATCCATTTTTTCGCAATATCGGTCCGCAAAGGAACCTTGTTCAACTGTGAAGGTCAGGTCTTCACAATACGAGAATGCATGCGGACCTTGCAGCGCAAGACGGATCCCGTTTCCCAGAGCGACATCATCTTCCAAAAGGAGTATCTTCTGCATGGCGGGCACCTTCTTCCATTTCCCCGTCGTTACTCCTGGGGATGCAGAACCACCTTAATGGACTCGCTGCTCATCTGCATTTGGATTGCTTCGTCCAACTGATCCAGGGGGAATTTGTGGGTGATCAGCGCCTCCAGCTGCAGGGCGCCGCTGTTAATCAGGTTTGCAGCCCGCTGGTGGGTGTCGGGGTTGATCATGGAGCCGACGATTTTCAGCTCCTTCTTATAGACGTCAAACAGGGGAAGCGGAACCGTCGCATGGGGAGCGGGCACGCCGAACAGAACAATGGTGGTGCCGGGGGCGGCGGCGGAGAAGGCCTGCTCCACCGTAAAGGGTTTTCCTACGCACTCGATGATCACATCCGCACCGTCGTCCGTGATTTGCTGAAGCCGTTCGTTCAGGTTCTCGTGGATGGGGTCAATGGCAAAATCGGCGCCCAGACCCAGGGCGATCTCCCGCCGGCTCTGGATGGGCTCGCTGAGAATGACGGTGGAGGCCCCGGATTTCTTTGCCATTTGCAGCATCATCTGTCCGATGGTGCCGCCGCCGATGACCAAAACCGTCTGCCCGGTGCGGATGTTCGCCTGATCGATGCCGTGGAGTACACAGGCCAGAGGCTCCGTCATGGCCAGCACATCAAAACCTACCTCGCTGGACATTTTGAAGCACTGCGCCTCGGGGCACAGCGCGTACTCCTCAAAGCCGCCGTTCATGGTGACACCCAGTGCCCGCAGATTTCTGCAGTTCTGCTTTTTCCCCATGCGGCAGGGCCGGCAGGTTCCGCAATAAATGTTGGGATCGATGGCCACACGGTCCCCCACCTGCAAGGTGGTTACGCCTTCGCCCACCGCTTCCACGATACCCGCAAATTCATGCCCCAGCACCACGGGGGGCGTTACCTGGGCGGAGCCTTCTTCCCCATTGCAGATATGGACGTCCGTTCCGCAGATGCCGCAGGCCATCACCTTTACAAGCACCTGGTCACCTGCTGGTGTGGGCACCGCTTCGTTCTTCACCTGGAAGGTATGGTTACCAAGAAAATAATTGCATCTCATAAAACCCGCTCCAATCTGTCAGTGTTTTTGGCAAAGCGCCTTTGATAATTGGATTATATGGCAGCGGTCCGGTGATGTCAAATGTTTTCGCGGGGGAAGGATGGGAGGTCGTTTTGATCTGATAAAATGAAGAAAAACACAGACCCGTGATGATGTTCCCACCACCACAGGTCTGAATGTATGGATCGTATGTACAATGCCGGAAATCCGGCGCGCGTTTGTGCTCCTGTTTTTTCCCCTGGCTGTGACATCAGCCGCCAAGTACCAGATAGCGATAGGTATTCCAAAGGCTGATGGCAATAATCACAGCCATCAGGCCGATGAACAGCTTTTCCACCGCTGCTCCGTCAATTTTCTTGTTGATCTTCCGGCCTGCAATGCCGCCGCCGATGCCGCCCAAAACCATCACCACAAGGGACAGGACCTGGAACTGGGGTACACTGGCGGTGATAAGCGTTGTGATCAGACTGGTAATCTGGCTGAACAGGATGATGTACAGGCTGTTGGCCGCCGCGGTTTTTGTGTCCATGCTGAAGAAGAAATACAGCACCACCAGATTGATGGGGCCTCCGCCGATGCCCAGAAAGCTGGACAGGATGCCCAGCACCAGACCGATGAGAACACAGGCAGCAATGCTGTGAACCTTGTGGGTTACAACCCGATTTTTGAAAAGGGTGTACACCAATGTGCCGCCGGTGATCACCGCCAGGCAGGCAGCCTGAACGCCGCCCACCATGCTGGGATTGGAGGACATTCCTTTGATGATGGAAAACAGCTGCTTTCCCCACACGCCGCCAATGGCCGCGCCCACCGCCAGGGGGGTGCCGGTTTTCAGGTCCACGGACTTTTCCCCTGCCAGCATGGATTTTCCCACGGAATAACAGCTCATGGAAAGCACGGTGCAGCCGGAGAGAAAGCTGATGGTGGCCACACTGTCCAGTCCGAACAGATCCAGCACCGGCTTGATGATCACACCGCCGCCGATGCCGCAGATCGCCCCGACGATGGATGCCAGAAAGCTGACAAGCAGATAGAATAAAACGCTCATGATTTTCCTCCTGTTCTTTCTAAAAAATGCGTGTACAGTTTATCCTTCGTTTGCTTCATCATATCAGAGTGGCGGTGCATAATCAAGCGGGAATTCACCAGAATCTGCCTCAGTTTGGAGATGGCGCCGAAAAACACCCTTGCGCAGGAAGGACGCAGATTATATAATGCGCTTATCGGGTTAACTCAGCAACTGGCCAAATCGTTGCAGTTTGAAGACTTGTACACGCCAACTGTAGGGGAGGCTCTTAGCCTCCCGCCAGGTAACGATGCCTGCGTGTTTGGTTGAATGGTAACATGTTGGGCATTGTACGGATTCGCCCGGTCGGGTACGATATTATGGGTTTGTACCGCGCGGGAGGATGAGATCCTCCCCTACAATAGCGGGGCAATCATCGGAACCCGGTTCCATGCAGCCCACCGCAAAATTTCAATACGTCCAGTTGCTGAGTAAAACCGATAAGCACATTATATAATGTGCATGTCGATTTCCCACGGCAAGCAGATAAATTGTAATTTGGCATACCGGAACCGATGCACCCCTTGGCTCCCCTTCTGGGGGAGCTGGCTGCCCCGTAAGGGGCTCACCTGAGAGGGCAGCATTTGATTTCGGGTGCTATTATCCTACTGCGGTACCCTCTCAGTCAGCCTGTTCGGCTGACAGCTCTCCCAAAGGGAGAGCCAAGGGGTGTTGCCGCATCTGCCCTCTAAATAACAATTTTCGGGGCGGAAAACAGAGGCGGAAGGAGGATTTCCAAGTGAAAAATGTAAATTTGCTGATCAAACCGGCTTCCAGCCTGTGTAATCTCCGGTGTGAATACTGCTTTTATGAGGATGAAGCCCAGAACCGAACACAGCGCAGCATGGGTGTTATGAAGGAAGA
>JALFGI010000258.1 GCA_022777455.1 Clostridiales bacterium
ATACGGATGATAAAATGGTGCCCGACATATCCGGTAAACCACATATGCTGGATCACACCCGGTCCTGCAGCATCTACCAGAGTTACGGTTTCCCCTGCAGGAATCGTCACGGTCGGACGAAGCTTGGTGCAGTCACCGCCCTGGGAACCACCTGCGCGTACACCGGTTGGATTCTCTGCGGAAAATGCAAATGTTTTGGAGTTCTGGATCATACAATAGTTGTTCATATTCTTCTCCTCTCTGATCAAACCTGGATCATCCGAAATTGTTGCTTACTACGCTATCGCGTTTCTCTATTCACTATAAATGCAAAACATCATGCTGGTTTGATTATACTATGCTTTCTTCAGTTTTCAACATTAGTTTCTGATTTAGGGCAACACCGCATAATGGGGCAAGGCGATTTGGCGAGGGATTTTGACCCAGCCGAAAGTTCTGGAAATGCGGGAATACTTTGTGTATTTCCCATTTTCAGAACTGCACGGATGGGGGCAAAAGGCCCGCCAAAGCCCGCAGCTCCCATTGTGCGGTGTTGCCCTAAAATACTTTCGATAATTTTGATTCGTTTTGTTGAGAAAATAAACTTTTGTGGAGCGTATCAATGTGATTCTCATTTTCATAAAGTCATAAAATCAAGACCAATCATTACCGCAAATCAAAAATGCCACGACTGTCAGACGATAGCGTTAAACAATCGTGGCACATTTTCATTCTACAGGTTCGGCACTCTCAGCCATCTTATCCGGACTGCTTTTTGTATCTTTATCATCATATCGGAACTCAAAAAAGTAGTAAAACGGTAGTAATTGCTCAAAATACTGGCTGGTGGAGAAGGTCAGCGTCCCCGAAGAGAAAAAGCGGAGCTGAGCAGTACGGTACGGGTACGTCCTCTGGTAAGAAAATTTCACTGTTTCGTTCAGGTATCCGTTGATTATTTCTCTCAGATGCTTTATACTTTATATGGCAGTTCGTTTTTTATGAGCAGTTTATTTCTACCGCTTTTGTGACTATTTCACGGAAATAACCACATTTCCGGTATCATGAAGAAAAAAGAAACGGAGGGAGCCGTTATGCCCACTAACCTGAAACCATATGTCTTCAAAAAAGGAATGAATCCCGCGCTGGACGCACAATTCTCTGCCGCCGTGGATTACGGCTGGGTAAAACCCGGGCAGACCGCTGTTTTCTGGAAAACTGGTCTGCGCTGGTATGTGATTTCCCTGTCGGAAGTGGAACGCATCTTCCGCCGTGTGGTTCCGGTATACGGAAAGCTCTGCTGCGGCGGACGCAGCTACATTATGGAATATCTGGTTATCATCCGGAAGGACGGCAGTGAATTGGAATTGTACATTGGCGACGACATGGAGAAAAAGGCCGCCGCCCTGCTGGATTTCCTGAAGCAATCTCATCCGGAACTTGCCTTTGGAAAACCATAAAAATCGGGCCTGCTGCAAACTGGTTTTGCAGCAGGCCCGTTATCGTTCAGGAGGAACCGAGCGATACAACACCCAAGCTGTATGAAGGTAAGCGTCAATTCTAAGCCCGTAAAGGAACTCGCCCGGCTACCGTTTGTGGTAGCCAGGCGATACAAGGTCAGTATATGTCCGCTACAGGTGCTTCGCCAAGGAACGCATCAACGGCATCACCGATGGCATCCTGGAACGCTTCGTCTTCCATCCAGGAGCAGATGGAACAGGTACGTTCAATCGTGTCCGCAAACCTCCGGGACAGGCATAACAGTATTAGAGGTGCCCAGTTCTTTTGTTCACTCAAAAATGAAAGGCCGGGCCGCACACACCGGTCTGGAAAGAGAAGCCGTCCTTGAACCAGGGGGCCGCGGCGATGACCTTAGCCACATTTTCCGCCATCATGAGCTCCCGGGGGGCGGTGGTCATACGGGCTTCCTTGGTGGCAATCTTCTTGGGATCGCCCACCTCATCCACCACGCAGACAGCGTCCACGTCGATGCAGGAGATGGAGGAAGGCAGGTTGGGGAAAGGTACCAGAGTATCGGTGATGATGACCGTGTGGTCGGCAAACCGGGCGTCATGATTGGCAAAGCCCATGGAGCCGCAGTTATTCTTGCCGCCGGTGCCCTTGGCGTTGCCGCAGCAGTCAGAGGTGGCGGCAGCCAGAAAGGCGATGTCGATATGGACTTCTCCGGCTTCCACCGCACGGGGACGGCCGCCGTGACTGCGGATGATGGCGGGATTCTTCAGCTTGCCGGCGGAAATCACTTCGCCGATCTTGCCGCGAACACCGGAGGTCTGGGCCTCCACAATAATGCCGCGTTCCATGTAATCCGCGAAAATGTCCTGTGCGGAGCCCAGGGAGGTAGCGGCCACATGCAGATCCTTCATACCCATTTCCTTCACTATCAGGAATATTCTTCATGGAACAGGGGCTTCACAAGGGACACAATCTATTGTATTATGAATGCACGGAATGGAAAACACCGGAAAGGACGAAATGTAGGGACGAAAAGGATTTCGAGCTGCTTCAGGCGCTGGCGGACAGCAGAAACATTACAAAGGCAGCGGACAAGCTGTACATCACCCAGTCGGCCCTGTCCAAGCGAATCCGCGCCATAGAACGGGAGCTGGGGGTAGAGCAGCTGCCCTCCCATCAGGGTATTCGGTTCACCCCCTCCGGGGAGGCTGTTCTGGCCCACAGCCGGGCGGCGGCTCGGGAAATGGACCAGATGCGCAGAAACCTGGATGCCCTGCAAGGCGTCATCTGCGGAACCCTGAATGCGGGGATTTCCATTCACTACGCCCTCTACCGGCTGCCGGATGCCATGGCGGACTATCACAGAACCTCCCCCAATGGAAAGCTCCAAATCACCACCGATCAGAGCCGTCACCTGTACCGCCAGATGCCGGAAGGCAGTCTGGACGTTGCGGTGATTCGGGGTGAGTATCCCTGGGACGGGATGCAGTTTCTGCTGAGTCAGGAGAATATTTGCGTCATCTGCGCCAGAGAATTTGAGAAGAAACCCCTGAATGAATATCTCTATATCAGCCGGAAAACGGCCCCCACGCTGGAAGCCGTGACCCTGCGGTGGATGAATGAAAATGGGCTGGGAGGTCAGAACGCGGGCTTCTGCGTGGATTCCATCACTGCCTGCGTGGAGATGGTAAAGCGGGGTCTTGGCTGGGGAATCGTTCCGGAAATCGGGCTGAAGGGATTTGACGGCTGTGTTCGCCCATGTATCTTTGAAAACGGAGAACCCTTCGTCCGAAAAACCTACCTGATGTGTCAAAAGGAAGCTTTGGCGCTGCCCCAGGTAAACGCCTTTGTGGAACTGCTGAAAAAATACCGGTAAGGAGACCGCTATGGAAGTAACATTGATGCAGATGCTGGAAGCCCGTGAACGGCGGGCAATGCGTCAGCGGACGCTGTTGGAAGAATACAAAAGCACCTTGGTCTGCTTTACCATGAACATTGCAGGCCCAATCAAGAACAGTCCTCTCATTCGCCGGGGCTATACACTGGGACGGCAGCTGCTGGAAGCGCAGTTCCGTACAGTGGGGGTCCGGGTGCTTTATTTTGAAGAAAGCAACGAGAATACCGGAAATGAAGCCATTTTTGTGCTGGATCAACAGCCGCTGGCGGTAAAGGCGCTGACAGCGGAAATCGAGGACCACACCGCTGCGGGGCGGCTGTTTGATATGGACGTGCTTTGCCCCGACGGGCGGAAGGTTGATCGACAGGAGCTGGGACTTTCCGGCAGAAAATGCCTGCTCTGCGGCGGCTCTGCCCAGGCCTGTGCCCGGAGCCGGACCCACACCGTGGTCCAGCTTCAGGAAAAGACCCAGGAAATCCTGCAGGATGCAATCCGGCAGGAGGATACCCGGACCATTGGAAAACTGGCCTGTCAGGCGCTGCTGTATGAGGTTGCAACAACCCCCAAACCCGGTCTGGTTGATCGGATTGACAGCGGCAGTCACAGAGATATGGATTTCTTTACCTTCCAGTCCAGCGCCGCAGCCCTCTATCCGTACTTTGGGGAGTGTGCCGAAATCGGCATGGACACCAGGCAGGAAGCACCAACGGAAACCTTTGCCCGGCTGCGTATTCCCGGCAAGCTGGCCGAGGGGGAAATGCTTCGTGCCACGGTTGGCGTAAACACCCACAAGGGGGCCATTTTCTCCATGGGCATCCTCTGCGGTGCCCTGGGACGGCTGGCACGGGATCAGTGGAGCCACCCGGAGCAGGTGCTCTCGGAATGTGCCGCCATGACCCGGGGGCTGGTCAGCCGGGATTACGCGGGATTGACTCCGGAAACCGCCAAAACCACCGGACAAAAGCTATATCTGCAATATGGCATCACCGGTGTCCGGGGCCAGGCGGAAGCCGGCTTCCCTGCCATATTAAATGTGGGTCTGCCCAAGCTGGAAGCAGGATTGGCCCAGGGAAAAACCGTCAACGATTCCGGCTGCGCTGCCCTGATCGCCATGCTGGCAGACACGGCAGACACCAACATGATCCACCGGGGTGGCTATGAACTGGCGATGGAAACTTCCGAAAAGCTGCGCATTTTGCTGGAAAAGGAGCCTTTCCCAACCGGCGAAACGTTGGAAGCACTGAACAAAGAATTCATTCAAAAGAACCTGTCTCCCGGCGGCACGGCAGACCTGCTGGCCATGGTGTACATGCTCCACTTTTTGAAGGAGGAAGATCAATGAGCGACTATTCCATCTCTCAAATCGATCCCTCAGACAAGCGCAGACTGTCCCAAATCGATCAATTGCTTCAAAAGGAAGGGATCTCCCGGGACGGGAATCTGGACTACATTTGCGCCATGGAGGACGAAAACGGGGAAGCAATCGCCACGGGAAGCTGCTTCGGCCCTACCCTGCGGTGCTTTGCCGTCAGCTCCGAGCATCAGGGCGAGGGACTGCTGAACGAGATCATCTCCCACCTGATGGAGGTGCAGTTCGCCCGGGGCAATATGCACCTGTTCCTGTACACGAAGGTCAATTCTGCCAAGTTCTTCGGGGATCTGGGTTTTTACGAAATTGCCCGGGTGGACGGCACGCTGGTGTTCATGGAAAATCGAAGAACCGGCTTTCCGAATTATCTGAAAGCGCTGGAAAAAACAAAAAAGGACGGCGTTTCCGCCGCCCTTGTGATGAACGCCAACCCCTTTACCCTGGGGCATCAATATCTTGTGGAGACCGCCGCCCAGTGTGATACGCTCCACCTGTTCGTTCTCAGCGAGGATGCCTCTTTGGTGCCCTTCACTGTACGAAAAAAGTTGGTGCGTGATGGCGTTGCCCACATTCCCAATGTAGTACTCCATGATTCCGGTCCCTACATCATCAGCAGCGCCACCTTCCCCAGCTATTTCCTCAAGGACGAGGCGGCGGTGATCGATGGCCACGCCCGGCTGGACCTGGCGGTGTTTACGAAAATTGCGCAAGCTCTGGGCGTAACCGAACGGTATGTCGGGGAAGAACCCACCAGTCAGGTGACGGGGCTGTACAACAAAATCATGGCACAGGAGCTGCCCAAAGCAGGCATCACTTGCCACATCATCCCCCGAAAGGAAGTCGATGGAAAAGCCATCAGCGCCTCCACCGTCCGTGTGGCCCTGCAAAACGGTGACTGGGAACTGCTGAAAACGCTGGTACCCTCCACCACCTACCAATATTTCACAGATGCGGAAGCCGCGCCTGTCTTAGAGCGAATCCGCCGGGCGGGTAATGTGGTGCATTATTGACCCGGATTCCCGGTTATGAAAGCCTTCGCCGGACATTTTTGTCCGTGGGCTGACCAAAAAAGCAGTTCCGAACAGGACATTTCCATCCTATTCGGAACTGTTTTTATGTTTGGAAGCTCCGGTGAAATCGGAAAGAGCTTTCCTAAGGCAACACCGCACAATGGGAGCTGCGGGCTTCGGCGGAAGATTTTGACCCGATCGTGCAGTATGAAAAATGGGAAATACATCCAGTATTCCCGCATTTTCCATACTTTCGCTCGGGTCAAAATCTTCCGCCGAATCTCCTTGCCCCATTATGCGGTGTTGCCCTAAAATCTTGACTTTTCATAATCAAAGGGAACGCTTGTGCCAACAACCACATCCTCAATTCTGTCGATGATCAGCCAATCGCCTGAACCGGGATTTATCGCACCAGATGGATCAGGTACTCCGTTGTTCCCTCTTCATAGATTTTTTCATTGGTGCATCGGAACCCCAGCTTTCTGTAAAAGCGCAGGGCGTTTTCATTTTTTCCAGTGCCCAGAGATTATCTGCATTCAATTCCTTCCCCCTGGAAAAAGGTATCCACATACAGTTTCTTTATTTCTCTGTCCGCAACGCAGAGAAAGCCTTTGATCACCTGATCCTCGTAAACATAGCAATGCTCCATGAATTCGGAATCCCGCAAAAACTGCTCCGTCACATTGGCAACGGTATATTCGGAAAAGGAATACACAATGTCCCGGAAGATCGGATAATAATTCTTTCTGTTGTTGAACACAATGATTTCCGCCAGCCGCCCCGCGTCGTTCTTCGCTGCTTTTCTGATATTTTTCTCCATCTTTTCACCTGATTCAGCCATTCTTGTTTCTCTTGTGAAACCCTGAATGGTCGATATCTGTGATGCCGACCTCACGCATAAT
>JALFGI010000264.1 GCA_022777455.1 Clostridiales bacterium
GCTCTCGCGGACAGCTTTGACATATTACCATCTCACTCCCCGTTTGTCAAGCACTTTTTTCCATTTTTTCACAAAAAATCTCCACCTGCGTTAGGTGCAGGGGGAGACGGGTTATATACTTATTCAGCGTCATCAATCAAGCCATAGCCGCCGTCGTTTCTCTTATAGACCACAGCGAAGGAACCGCCGTTATCCTCATCCCGGAAAGCGAAGAAATTATGATCCAGCAGGTTCATCTGAAGCACCGCCTCTTCTCTGGTCATGGGGCGGAAATAGAACTGCTTGGTGCGGGTGATGCTCAGATCATCCTCGGCCGCTTCGGGAGCAAAGGAGGTTTCCTCCTGTACGCTGCGAACGAAGGCATCCTGACGCAGGCGGCGGGCCAAACGGGTCTTGTTCTTGCGGATCTGGCCTTCGATGGTGGCCACTGCAGCGTCGATGGAGGCGAACATATCGGAAGTGCTTTCCGATGCCCGGAACCAGGTACCTGCTCCATGGACGGTGAGCTCGGCTTTGTTCCGGTTTTTCTCTACAGAAAATACAATCAGTGCTTCCGCATCCTCCTCAAAGTAGCGCGCCAGTTTGGTTACCTTTTTCTCTGCGTAGGCGTGAACCTTTTCAGGCAGCTTGACTTTCTTTTCACTATACTGGAATTTCATATGCGGCAGCTCCTTTCTATGTACCGGTTTTCCGGTGTAGTTAAACTATACCACGAACCGGCACATCCGACAAGGGGTCAGGAGTCAATTTCCTCCTCATCGTCCAGAAGTTCTGCCATGGTCATATTATAGATGATCTCCGCTTTCTTTTCAAACAGCTTTCCCAGCCGCACCGCCTGGCGCTGATTGGGGGCCACCAGCTCCAACGTCATCAGGTTTCCGGTTTCATCATCCAAAGCCATGATGACGGAACAGTCGCCGCCCTCTCTGGGAATCACCTGGGTTTTCACAAAACTGCTTCTGCGCAGCTGGCGGTTAAACCGGTTCACCGCGTTCTCTGCCCGGCAGCGAACGGTATAGGCGATGGAATCCTGGGTCAGGGAACCGTCCGCCCTGCCCTTTTCGGTAATCTCATATAAATCCGGCTCTTTCTCCACCAGGTGGCCGGAACTCACCATCTGAGGAATGGCGGTACAAACATCAAAATAGCTCACGCAGTCATCCTGGTAGCACAGCTCATAAATCTGCTGGCTGGTGGCAGGATAGCTGGCTCTGGACATGACAAAGAGAATCAGGACCTTGACATCCAGCATATCGTGAATAAAACCAAGTCTTTGCAAGAATATCCCTCCTTTCTGATTATTATACAGGATGCTGACAAAAAATCAAGAAAAACAAATCCTCCCTTTCCCGGCACAACCGCCGGTTTTCCCTCATACTCTGGAACACAGGAGTGATGACCATGCAACCTATTCTGATTTATCCAGCGGGGTGTACCCCTGCCTGTCTTGCAGCGGCCAGAGAACTGAATGACAGGGGGATTGCCGTAACGGACCACATTACGCCGGAAGCCACCCATCTGCTGATGGATGTCCCCAGCTTTTCCGCCGAGGGTGTGCTCAGAAGCGGAGCAAATTTCTCCCAGCTGATGGCCCGGTTTCCGGAGGGCATTACGCTGATCGGAGGAAGGATTCCGGAAGCTGTTTCCGCGAACTATCCCGCCATCGATTTACTGAAGGACGATACATATCAATTTGAAAATGCCGCCATCACGGCAGAGTGCGCCCTGCGGACAGCGGCAGAGCGGATCTCCTTCACGTTCCGAAAATGCGCCGTGCTGATCGTGGGATGGGGACGAATCGGAAAGCACCTGGCCTTTCTGCTGAAAGCCCACGGAGCCAGGGTAACCATTCTGTCCCGAAGCCCCCACCACCGGGCGGAAGCCATCTCCTTCGGAATGCAGGCCGTTTCACCGGCAGTGCTGGCGAATCGAATCCAGGGGTTTCGGATCATTTTCAACACCGCGCCCAGTGTGATGATTCCCAGGGAACTGGCCTGTCAAAACGAAAGCTGCCTGAAAATTGATCTGGCCTCCCTGCCCGGCATTGAGGGGGAGGATGTCATCCGGGCAGGTGGGCTGCCGGGAATCCACACGCCGGAAAGTGCCGGACAATTGATGGCGGATACCA
>JALFGI010000319.1 GCA_022777455.1 Clostridiales bacterium
GAACTGGTGTATCCCGCAAGTTGGTTCCGCGCGGGCGGCTGCGAGCCGCCCCTACAATGGCTGGTGCAAGAAAGTCCAATTTAGCAAAAAAATCTGCCCCACGAACGTGGGGCAGACAGAGGGAATCGGATTAACCGGCGACAATGGCCAGAGCGGCGCGGGCGCCGTCATAGTCGGAGTCCTGAGCCACGGCGTAGCCGGCGTGGCTGTAAACGCTGAAGATGGCCTTGCCTTCATCGGTGGAGATGATGTTGATGAAGCAGTTCTGCAGCGCCTCGATCAGCTCGGGGGTGTAGTAGGGGCTCTCCTTGGAGATGGCCACGGTGTCGTTGTAGATGCCGTCGGTGACGCCGATGACGTTCAGCTCGTTCCAGATGGACTCGCTGCGGCCCATGCCCTGCTTGCCGGTCTCGTCCTGCTCGTCAACGGGCAGAATCCAGCTGGCTTCGTAGTCGTTACGGCCGTCGGCGTAGCACACGATGATGTCCACCTGCTCAGCGGCAGCGTAGGAGAAAGCGGTGCCGTAGCCGGAATCCAGAGGCACCACGTTGGACAGATCGGAGATCTTCTTGTCGAACTTCTCCATCAGCCACAGGGTGGGGTAGATGTAACCGGCGGAAGAAGAGGTCTTCTGCACGGCCCAGGTAGCCTTGTCCAGGTCCTCCCAGGTCAGCTCTTCACCGGCGTTGACCTTGGCGGCCAGCTGCTTGCCGTACTCGGAGGGGGTAGCGTAGATCAGGGAACGGTAGTAGGTGACCTGGGGGCCGTTCTTCTGGGTGGCGTTCTCTTCGCCGTTCCAGTCAGCGGGGTTCTCGCTGTCGTTGGACAGGCCGTTACGGGTGGCGGTGAGGATGACTTCGGTATCGTCGGAGTACAGGGCGTAGGTGCCGCCGGGCAGCCAGCCGATGTCGATGGTGCCTGCGCTCATGGCCTCGCCGGTGGCGTCATAGCTGGTGCCAACGGTGATGTCCACTTCGTCGATGTCATAGCCCAGCTTGGCCATCTCGGCCTGAACCAGCTCGGGCAGGTTGGCGGTACCGGCGATGATCACGTCGGCATCCTTGGAGGGAACGAATTCCAGGGTCAGTTTGTCAAAATGCTGATTCTCAGCCGCGGCCTGGACAGCCACCAGGGACATGGCCATGGCCAGAACCAGAACCAGGCAGAGAATGCGGGACAGTTTCTTCATAACGATTCTCCTTTTTATTTTTTTAGGTTTTGCCTAGCTGTATTATACACCCGGGCTGCCCCATTTTCAACAGATAATTCTAATTTTACCCATAATTTACAAAAATTGATGTGCCGACGGCTTGCCGCAGCAGCGCTGGAAATTGTTATTTGGCGGGCAGAATTGCCGCACCCCTTGGCTCTCCCTTTGGGAGAGCTGTCAGCCGAACAGGCTGACTGAGAGGGTACCGCAGTAAGGTAATAGCACCCGAAATCAAACCACGCGGCCCTCTCAGTCTGCCCCGTAAGGGGCAGCCAGCTCCCCCAGAGGGGGAGCCAAGGGGTGCGTCGGTTCCGGTCACCAAATTACAATTTATCCGGTTACTGCAAAGCGGAAAAATTCTTGTGGTCCGCGATTTTTCTCCTGCACACAAAAAACGTGGGAATCAGGAACAGATCCGCTGCAATCCAGGCCAGCGGATGGGCCATGGCTACGGCGGTAAAGCCGAATCTGGGAGCCAGGAACAGTCCGGCAAAGGCCCGGGCCAGCATTTCCATCACCCCGGACACAATGGCCAGCACGGAAAAGCCCATGCCCTGAATGGAAAAACGGACCACATTTACCAGCGTCAGCAGGCAGTAGCCCCCGGCGACCGTGGTGAGGAATTGGGTGGCGTAGCCGATGACCGTTTCATCCGGCACATCCAGGAAGATCTGCACCAGGCTTCTGCCAAACAGCCGCACCACCACGAAAATCACTCCGGCACAGCCGAAGCCGCAGAGGCTGGCGGACAGGACGCCCTGCCCGATGCGCTCGTGCTTTCCCGCCCCCATGTTCTGGCCGGTATAGGGGGCCATGGTGGCGCCTAAGGCCTCCAGCGGGCAGGCCAGGAACCCATGAATCCGCTGGGCGGCGGTGGCGCCTGCCACGGCGCTGGAGCCGAAGCCGTTCATGGTGGCCTGGATGATCAGAGTGCCGATGGCGGTGACGGAATACTGCAGTCCCATGGGGATGCCCATGTAGCAGAGCCTGGCCATGCAGCGCTTATCCGGGCGGCGCTCCGGGGCGGATATGTGCAGCACGTCGTAGCGCTTTTTCATGTAGAAGAAGCAGATGATGCCGGACGCCGCCTGGGAGATCACGGTAGCCAGGGCCGTCCCCTCCACCCCCATGCCGAACAGACGGATGGTGATGATGTCCAGGGCGATGTTCATGGCGGAGGACAGGGCCAAAAACAGCACCGGGGTCCTGCTGTCTCCCAGAGACCGGAGAATGCCCGCCAGAATGTTATAGAGAAAGGCGGCGGGAATGCCCAGGAAGATGATGAAGATATACCGGTAGGCATATTCAAACACATCCTCCGGGGTGTTCATCAGACGCAGAATGGGGCGGCAGAACAAACACACCGGCACCGTGAGCACCAGGGAGAAAAGTCCCGCCAGCCAAAAGCTGTTGGCCACGTATTTGCGCAGCTGGGAATTCTCATGGGCGCCGAATTTCTGGGCAATGGGAATGGCAAAGCCGCTGCACACGCCCATGCAGAAGCCCAGCACCATAAAATTCAGCGACCCGGTGGAGCCCACCCCCGCCAGGGGGCCGATGCCAAGAAGCTTGCCGACAATCACCGTGTCCACAATGTTGTAAAACTGCTGGAACAGCATCCCCAGGTAGGTGGGAAAGGCGAACTGCAAAATCAGCCTTAACGGAGAACCGGTTGTCAAATCTCTTGTCATAGCAACACACTTTCGCTTTTACACCATTTCCGCCATATCCAGGATCAGCCGCTCCGTCTTTTCCCAGCCCAGGCAGGGATCGGTGATGGATTTGCCGTAAATGCCGCAGCCGATCTTCTGGCTGCCGTCTTCCAGGTAGCTTTCCACCATGAAGCCTTTCACCAGGTTGTGGATATCCGGGTTGTAGGCCCGGCTCTGGAGCACCTCCTTGATGATGCGGCCCTGCTGGAAGGGGTCCTTGCCGGAGTTGGCGTGGTTGGCGTCGATGATGGCGGCGGGATTCTGCAGGCCGCTCTTTTCGTAGCACTCGTGGAGGAAGATCAGGTCCTCATAATGGTAGTTGGGCCGGGAATCGCCGTGCTTGTTGGTGTAGCCCCGGAGAATGGCGTGGGCGTAGGGGTTGCCGGTGGAGGTGGCCTCCCAGCCGCGATAGATGAAGGTATGGCTGTGCTGAGCGGCGTTGATGGAATTCATCATCACGGAAATGACACCGCTGGTGGGGTTCTTCATGCCCACGGGGACGGAGATGCCGCTGCTGGTCAGCCGGTGCTGCTGGTTTTCCACACTCCGGGCACCCACGGCTACATAGGCCAGCACATCGTCCAGGTATTTGTAATTATCGGGGTAAAGCATTTCGTCGGCGGCGGTGAAGCCGGTCTCCCGCAGCACCCGCATGTGCAGTTCCCGGATGGCGATCAGGCCGCCCAACATGTCCGGCGCGGCATCGGGGTTGGGCTGGTGGAGCATGCCCTTGTAGCCTGCGCCGGTGGTGCGGGGCTTGTTGGTGTATACCCGGGGGATGATCAGGATGCGGTCACGGACCTTTTCCTGGAGCTCCCGCAGGCGGTTGACATAATCCATCACGCTGTCCTCCCGGTCGGCAGAGCATGGCCCCACGATCAGGGCAATCCGGTCATCCCGACCGGAGAGGATATCCTTCAACTCTTTATCCCGGGTCTCAAAGACGGCCTCCATCTGGGCGGTCACCGGGTATTCTTTTTTCAGGTCGGCGGGAATGGTGAGTTTCCGCTTGAATTCCATATTCATAGCACAGAACGTCCCTTCGTTTGATTTCGGGTTGAGTATACCGCCTTTATATCCAAAATTCAACGGTTTTCTTCCTTTCAAAACAGAGAGATTTTCCCCGCCGGGCTCCAAATTCTTTTTGCATTTTCACCCAAAGCCTGCTATCATGGTTTCCGATATGTGCGCAGCGGCCAAACGGGGCGAACAGACAAATTGCTGTTTGGTGTACCGGAACTGACGCACCACTTGGCTCCCCCTCTGGGGGAGCTGGCTGCCCCGTAAGGGGCAGACTGAGAGGGCAGGCATGTTTGATTTCGGGTGCTAATATCTTACTGCGGTACCCTCTCAGTCAGCCTGTTCGGCTGACAGCTCTCCCAAAGGGAGAGCCAAGGGGGTGCTGCCGTATCTGCCCGCCAAATTACAATTTGCCGGGTAATTGTGTGAAATTCAAAAAAACATGGGGCCCGCGTGGGGCCCCGGAGAGGAAGGAATTATGAGCATCATCAAATTGAATCCCCAGGAGTGGGAACGGATCGAGCAGTTCCTGGATTCCGTCCCCGACATCTCTCAGATGGATGCCGGCACCCTGAAGGAGTACCGGAAAAAAACCGAACAGGCCATCCGGGAACTGGATGCCCTGGAGCCCCGCAGTCAGACCAGTGAAGTCTACGAACACTGGGCGGACCTCCATGAAGACCTGGAGGACACCCTGGACGAAATTCTGGACTGCCTGGAGGACCTGGGGGAAGAATAAAGGGAACTCAGCCCACTTCCACCAGCTCGATGTGAAAGTTCAGCTCCTTGCCGGCCATTTCGTGGTTGGCATCGAAGGTGATGTTCACATCGTCCTTCGCCACCACCTTCACCAGGAAGGGCTGGCCGGCGGTGTTGTACAGGTAGACCTTCTGGCCAACGGTGAGCTCCTGGGAGCCGGGGAGCTGGGCGATTTCCACGGGGAAGATCATGGCGGGGTCGGCTTCGCCGTAGGCTTCCCAGGGCATCAGATGCACATCCCGGTGCTCGCCCACTTCCATGTCCGCAACGGCCATATCAAAGCCGGGGATCATCATGCCTGCGCCGCACTGGAATTCCAGGGGCTCACCCCGGTCATAGGAGGCATCGAACTGGGTGCCGTCGTTGAAGGTGCCCCGGTAGTGCACCTTGCAGGTTTTGCCCACGTTTTTGCCCTGGATCCGGGGGCCGCCGCAGCCGCCGCCACATCCGCTGCAGCCGCCTTCGCAGCTGCACTCATGGCCCTCTTCCTCGTCGTGGTGGTGGCAGTTCACGCCGGCGGATTCCAGCTCGCCTCGCAGGTAGGCTTCCACTGCCTCGTCGGCATTGCCCTGAATGCCGGATACCACTTCAATGCCTACAATGGCCAGTGCCGTTTCCATGCCGCCGCCCAGACCGCCGCAGATTACGGTTTCGATCTGGTTGCCGGCCAGAAAATCCGCCAGGGCCTCGTGACCGGTGCCGTTTGTGGGCATCACCTGGGCGGACAGCACCCGGCCATCCTCTACGTCGTACACCTTGAACTGTTCCGTCCGGCCAAAATGCTGGAAGATTTCTCCGTTTTCATAGGTAACTGCAATTTTCATATTTTTCTCCTTTTCCTCAGGAAATCGATAGGCAAACAAAAAGGCATTCCTTCCGAACGCCCCAACAGTATTATCATACCATAGCATTTTGCTGCCGTCAACAATAATCCTCGGAATTATCTTGATTTCTCCCGGTTGCACGAAAAAGGAGAAACTTTTCTATTTATTATTCCATCTTGCAAAAATGAAAATCATCGGGTAATATAAAGATACAAAACAGAGCAAGTCAAAAACCACTCACAGAAAACCCTCTGCAGGAAGATACAGAAGGAATTCCAGTGAAAGAAAAAAAGAAGAAGCTGAAGCTTACAATCGTCGCTCCGAAGAGAGCAGGAAAGAAAGACCGGAAGTGTTTCAGTGAATGGTTTTCAAAAGGCGTTAGCTCTGAATCCGTAGAAAGAGAGGTCTAATCGATGATGCTGGATAATAAGAGCGAATGACAGCCCTCGGTGTTGAGAAACGACATCGAGGGCTGTTTTTTTGCGTTTATTGCTCCGGGAACCGCAATTTGCGAGGATTGACTTTCTTTCGCCATCCTTTATAATAAGAAATAAAAACGATGATAGAGGAGGAAAATCCCATGATTCGATATGTTGACTGTACTGCGGCCCGTTCCGGCGACGGCAGCGCCCAGCATCCTTTTAAGACCATCAGCCAGGCAGCCGCCGTGGCCATGCCCGGCGACGAAGTGGTGGTTGCCCCCGGTGTTTACCGGGAGGACGTGAGTCCCCGCTTTGCCGGCACCAAGCATGCTCCCATCGTCTACCGCTCCGCTGTGCCCCGGGGTGCCACCATCACCGGTGCCGAGCAGATGAAGGGCTGGGTCCCCTACCAGGGCGACGTGTGGCAGCTCACCGTGAACAATGACTTCTTCGGCAAGCACAACCCCTATACCACCATCGTCTTCGGTGACTGGCTGAATCAGGGCGTCCCCTGCCACACCGGCGAGGTGTTTCTGAACGATAAATCCCTGTATGAGCAGGATACCCTGGAAAAGGTGCTGAATCCTGAGTATTACGACGGCTCCTGGGACCGGGACTTCACCAAGCACACCTGGTACACCTGCCAGTCCGAGGACGGGGAGAATACCCTGATCTACGCCAACTTCCAGGGCAAGGACCCCAACGCCGAGAATGTGGAGATCACCGTCCGGCCTCACTGCTTCTGGCCTGAGGCAGAGCATGTGGACTACATCACCCTCACCGGCTTCGTGGTCACCAAGGCTGCCACCCAGTGGGCTCCCCCCACTGCCCTGCAGGAGGGTATGATCGGCCCCCACTGGTCCAAGGGCTGGGTCATCGAGGATTGCGAGGTTTCCCACTCCAAGTGCTCCGGCATCTCCCTGGGCAAGTATCTGCAGCAGGGAAACGACAACAAGTGGTCCCACTACAAGTACAAGGACGGCACCCAGACCCAGCGGGACTGCTCCCTCATCGCCCAGATCGACGGCTGGAGCAAGGAAACCATCGGCTCTCACACCGTCCGGAACTGTGAGATCCACGACTGCGGCCAGACCGGCATCGTTGGCAACCTGGGCTGCGTGTTCTCCGTGGTCGAGAACTGCCACATCCACCACATCAACAACAAGCGCAACCTGGCCGGTGCCGAGATCGGCGGCATCAAGTTCCATGCCGCCATCGACGTGATTATTCGCAATTGCCACTTCCACCACTGCACCCGGGGCATCTGGCTGGACTGGCAGACCCAGGGAACCCGGGTTTCCGGCTGCCTGTTCCATGATAACTGCATGCCCTACGACTACCTGCTGAAGAAGGAAAACCGGGAAGGTCTGGGCCTGGGCGAGGACTTGTTCATCGAGATCGCTCACGGTCCTTGCCTGGTGGACAACAACATCATGCTCTCCGACCGGGCGGTGAAGCTGCCCACCCAAGGTGTGGCTTTTGTCCACAACCTCTTCGGCGGTTCCATCGCCGCGGTGGGCCGTGGCGTGAAGAACGGCAGCGACAAATATGATTCCACCCGCTACACCCCCATCCACATGCCTCACCGCACGGAGATCACCGGCTTCATGTCCATCCTCCACGGCGACGTCCGGTTCTATAACAACATCTTTGTTCAGCAGCCGGTACGGGAGAAAATGGCGGAGATGGTGGCCGACTACAAGTACAACGAGTGGGAGGATGAGAACCTCACCGCCGGCACGGTAACCTACAGCGGCTACATGAACGAGGAAACCTGGAAATCCTGCTTCGACGGCTACTGCGGCGAGGGCTGCCCCCAGAACCGGGACCGCTACTACATGCCCCTGCCCGTGTGGACCGGCGGCAACGTGTACTTCAACGGCGCCCAGCCTGCCGACATCGAAGAAGACTACACCCTGGACAAGGAGCATCACATCACCCTGGAGCTGAAGGAGGAGGCTGGACAGTACCGTCTGGAGACCAACCTGATGGACTACCTGCCCGAGGCCAAGCTCATCACCTCCGATACCCTGGGAATGGCCTTCGAACCCGAACAGCGCTTCGAGACTCCCGACGGCGAGGACATCATCTTCGATACTGATTTCTATGGCAACAGCCGGATGAACAATCTGGTGGCCGGCCCCTTCGCCCGATAATCCAACCAAAAAACCGATGCCCTTTCCGGCATCGGTTTTTGATTATGCTGAAATTTGACGGGCAGATTTCCGATCAGTCACCGTAGGGGCGGCGACCATGCCGCCCGCATGGTACAAGCCAAAAATGAGGAACCGGGTCAGGCGAATTCGTACAGCACGCCGACGAAACTGTAGGGGAGGCTCTTAGCCTCCCGCGCGGTACGATCCCATAGCAAGTAACCAGAGCGGGCGAATTCGTACGATCCCCGACATGGTGCCATTCAACCGAGTAATCAAGTCCGTCAGCTGGCGGGCGGCTTTCTGTCCTTGCCGTAATGTCACGCTTCAGGAAATGGTGCACGGAACGAAACCGCTGGATATTCGTTGGTGCCTCCGGCGGGGCACTTTCTTGTCGCCGAACAAGAAAGTACCCAAAGAAGTCGGCTTAGGGGGAGGCGTTGAGAGCTTGCTCCCGCAATCAAAGCCACCCTCCCCCCTAAGAACCCTCTCCCGGCGCGCTCCGCCGTAAGAGAGCAAAAAGTTGGGGCTGTTGTTTTTGGAAGTATCGGGGTATTCACGGTCATTTTGAAGTTGCGGCGGAGTCGGGAACTCGCAGTTACTGAGTGCTCAAAGACTGCAATTTCTCCACTGGCTGCGCTCAGTCGAAATAACATAGATTTTCCGTAATATCTTATTTCTGCTCCGGTGGGATGAACTTCATAATATCGGACACTTCACAGTGCAGAAGGGTACAGAGTTGGTCAATGGTATTTGTGGAAACGCTTTTGCCATCTTTCATGGCATAATAGGTGCTTCTGGCAAAGCCCATTTTTTCCAGACGGTAGGAGGAAATCTTCTGCCGTTTCAGCGTTTCAAAAAAGGGTTCATAGCTGATCAATTTCCTCACCTCCCGCATTTGAATCCAGTATAAATGCAAATTTGGGACTTGCGTATGTAAGAATATTCGTACATAATGAGATATTGGAAAGGAGCAATGCCTTATGAAACATTCTATGTAATGTCTACTGAACAAACGCCAGTTTTCTTTGCAGCACACAAGTAT
>JALFGI010000324.1 GCA_022777455.1 Clostridiales bacterium
TCGTTACCTGGTTCCATGGAGCCGGGGGATTGCCACGCCAGCGTGCGCGCTGGCTCGCAATGACAGCGTATACTCGCCAAACACCAATTTATCGGGCTGTTTCGATGATGGAATTGTAGCACAGCGAAAAGGACAGCAAAAGGCAAAATCATGCAAAGCAGGATAATAATATGCGAATTGGTTGTAGATGCGCATATTATTGACCTGAATCGCATGATTTTGCCTGTTCAAAGATAAAAAGATACGCTATGATGGCACCATCCAAAGCCCCAGAGGCGAAAATAGAGGAGGAAATCTCATGGCAAGAACCAGAAAACCCACCCAGAGTGAGATCGACGGCGTTGCGTACCGCAGAGCGAAGCTCTGGCAGATCATTCTGTATGCCAGCAATGCCCTGTGCGGTCTGACGGTGTACAGTCTGATCGGACAGGCCAGCTATGCGGCAAGCATCGGATTTGGCATCAGCACCATGGCGGTAGGCGCCATTCTTACCGGTACCAGAATCCTGGACGCAATTACCGATCCGCTGCTGGCGTTCCTGTATGACCGTGTGAATACCCGATTTGGCAAACTTCGCATTCTGATCATGGGCGGCTTTGCCGTGGAGGCGCTGGCGCTTCTGTGTATGTTCGACCTGTGCTCCAGCAAGGGCTTCGGCATGGGGATGTTCATTGCGCTGTATGTGCTCTATGTCCTGGGCTATACCATTAACAACATGACCATTCAGACCATCCCGGCAATCCTCAGCAATGATCCCAAGCAGCGTCCTACCATCGGTGTTTGGACCACCGTGTTCAATTACATGGTTCCCATGGCATTCAGCATCGTGCTGAACATGGTGGTGCTGGCCCGCGCGGGCGGTACGTTCAACCAAGTCTACCTCTCCAGCGCCGTGCGGATTACCCTGCTGCTGGGGCTGGCGGGCAATATTCTGTGCTGCATCGGTATTTCCGCCTACGATAAGCCCGAGACCTTCCGGGGACTGAAAAAGCATGAGCCTCTGAAGGTAAAGGATATGGCGGATGTACTGATGCACAACAAGCCTCTGCAGGCATATATCGCCGCCCAGGCGTCCGACAAGATCGCCCAGACCACTGCCAGCCAGAGCATCATCACGACCATGCTTTACGGCATTATGATCGGCAATATGGGGCTTTCCACCATTTTGACAGTTGTTGCCATGCTGCCTTCCATCATCTTTGCGATTTTTGGCGCCAAGTATGCCGGTAAGCACGGCAGCAGAAAGGCGACCATTGTCTGGTCAGCGGCCTGTATTGGGGTTGGCGCAATCATGGTTGTATTCTTCCTGCTGATTGATCCCAGAAAGATCGCCCAGATGGGTGTTATCACCATTGTCTATGTGCTGCTGAACCTGGCGCTGAACGGCTGCAAGATGTGTGTGACCACCGCAAGCTCCGCATTTATGGCGGACTGCATTGACTATGAACTGGACCGCTCCGGCCGCTATGTTCCGGCTGTGGTTTCCGGAACCTACAGTCTGCTGGACAAGTTGATCTCTTCTGCCGGCGCTCTGATCGCCACCGGCGCCTGCGCGGTGATCGGCTATGTCAACACCGTTCCCCAGCCCAATGATCCCATGACCACCGGCGTGGTCGCAGTGACCCTTTCCGTCATGTATGGTCTGCCGATTCTTGGCTGGATCGTGTCGCTGATTGCGATGAAGGGCTGCAAGCTGACCAAGGAAGAAATGGTGAATGTCCAGAAGCGGATCGCGAAAAAGAAGCATGAAGGCATTCTGGAAACTGCCCGGGAAAATGGCGTAGAAGTGTAATATCCAAAAAGGTGCCTGCACACAATGGCAGGCACCTTTCGGACTATTTTCGTTTGCGGTATTCCATCGGTGTCATACCGGCGATTTCCCGGAAGCATTTGGTGAAATAATTCCGGGTGGTGAAGCCGAGCTTTTCGGAGATCTCCTGCACCGAATCTTCCGAGGTTTCCAGTAGGATTTTTGCCCGTTCGATTCGTGCTGCCTTCACATAATCGCTGATACCAAAGCCGGTTTCCTCCCGAAAGCGGCGGGTGAAATAGGTGACGGAATAGCCCACCATGTCGGCCAGCTCCTGGGCACGGATGTTCCGATCCAGGTTCATTTCGATATAACTGCAGCAGCGCTGAATGGGTTCGGAGAATTTTGGGTTTTCACGAGTTCGGTGCACCCGGCGGACAAAATCATCGTACATGGAGATGCTGATGGTGGAAAGCTCGTCAACCGTACCCGCATCCACGGCGCTTTGAATGTAGGCATCTCCCACGGAGTAGCCCTCATCCGGGCTGATACCGCCCTCGATGGCTGCCCGGCAGACAATGGAGCAGAACACAATGGTGCTGACCTTTCCGCCGCTGAGAGAATCCTTCGCCTTGACTCCGACACCGTCGGAAATACTCATGGAGGCGCTGAGCGCGTCCTTGTAATTGAGGTCTCCCAGCCTGACCATTTCCAGCATGGCCTTCTCCGCGCAGTATACCCGGTGTCGGTCTGTTTTTCTCCGGCTTTGGGCCTGGGAAGATGTTCCGATGTCCTCCACAAATACATCACTGATGTCAACCCGCTCCCCGGTAATGCAGTAGTGCAGCATCCG
>JALFGI010000341.1 GCA_022777455.1 Clostridiales bacterium
CGTGTTCCTGGTTGGTTTTGAAGACGGATTGTTCCCCGGTCAGCGTTCCATCGGGGATAAGGATGAGATGGAGGAAGAGCGCCGGCTGTGCTATGTGGCCATCACCCGAGCCAAGAAATCCCTCACCATCAGCTACGCCCGGCAGCGCATGATCTATGGCCGTACATCCTCTTCCATGCCCTCCCGGTTCCTGAAGGAGATTCCGGAGGAGTGTATCGTCAAAAAAGGCGGCTTCCGTCCCTACCAGGCGGCTGCCTCCACCGGCTATGATCGGCCCTATTCCACTTACAGTTCCCGTCCCAAGCCCAGATACCACAGTGAAAGCTCCATGGTTTCTTCCAAGAGCGCCGCGCCCATGCTGGAGCTGCAGCAGGGGGATATGGTTAGCCATGCGGCCTTCGGCAGAGGCATGGTGCTCACCGTTACCAAAATGGGCGGCGATGCCCTGCTGGAAATCGCCTTCGATGATATCGGCACCAAAAAGCTCATGGCAAAAACAGCTTCGGTGTACCTGAAAAAACTGTGATTACGACCTGTTTTTTCGCATAGTCTTTCCCGGAGGGGAGCATCATGCGGAAAAGGTTGAAACAAATACGCATCTTTTTTCTCGTTTTTATCGTGATCCTGTTTGCTTCGTTTTTTGTCCTACGCAGCAAATACCGCCTGACCATCCGGGACCTGGCGGAAACCAGTGTAAAAAACGCCACCTCGGACCTGGCCAATGACGCCATTGCCAAACAAATCGAAAACGGTAATATCCAATATGACCGCATTGTCTATTTTGAAAAAGACCTCAATGGCCGGATCACTGCACTAAAAACCAATATTGGGGAAATCAACCATCTGAAAACGGATATTCTGAACATCATCAACGGCCAGATCCTTGCCTTGGATGCGGCGGATATCGGCATTCCCATCGGCAGCCTGTTCCTCCCGGAATTCTTCTCCGGCAAGGGACCGACGATTCCGGTCCGGATTCTTGCCATTCGGAACAGCGAAGCCTCCTTTACCAGCAATTTCTACCAGGCCGGAATCAACCAGACGTTGCATCAGCTCATTATGGAGATCGATGTGGATGCGGCGGTGCTGGTACTGGGGGAGACCAGCAGCTTTTCCATATCCAGTCAGGTGGTGGTGGCGGAAACCATCATCGTGGGAGATGTGCCGGACACCTTTATTCAAACCGGGGGAGAAACGGTTTCCGAAAAGTTGTTTCCGTGAATTTCATATTCCTGTCCAAAAAAATTCCCGTTCAAAGCACCGGCTTTGAGCGGGAATTCGCATTTTGTCTATCCATCCAGGGAAAAGTCGCTGTCCTTGAACTGAGAAAAGTCCATTGCCTTTGCTTTAAATGGCACCCGTTTGCAGGGGTCGTAGCGAAATTTGCGGCAGCTGTCGAGCTCGCTTTTCAGTCCCCGCTTGCTGCATAGACACGCGCCGTCATCAAGCTTTGCGCTGTAGACACAGTAGGAGCAGGCGCGTTCAATCTTTTTCCGAAACAGCATAAAACTCATTCCTCCACTTTTCTAAGGAGATTATACACCAAGCAGTGCGGGATTTCTACTGTTTTTTTGCAAACATTTTGAAACAGCCAGCGTTGCCGCTGCCCAGACAGGAAAAAGTGCCCATCGTTGATAATAGAATGCAGCAGCGAGAAAAGCGGCGGTGCAACCTTGCAGAATTTTTCCGGCAAAGTAATATCGCAGCTTCAGTCCCCGGCAGACAGAGGCCGTCTGGTAGGCAACGCAGAGCCCGCCGAAGGCCAGCAGAACATTGCAGATCACAAACCGAACACCCTCCCGGGAGATGAGGTTCAGGCAGCAGCACCCATTGGAAAGCTCCAGCAGCCCGATGATTGCGATGCGCCCATCGGCGCTGACGGCCCACAAGGTCCAACGGTCCAGGAAGGCAATAACCACCCGGAACAGAATGATCCAGCCGCAGATTTTGAGCATGGCCTGAATTGCCGGTTCGATTCCGGCTTGCGGGGGATTTCTGACCTTCCCGGGAGATTCGTTGTCTGCTTCCGGGTCGGCCAAAAGTCTGGCAGCCGTCCAGGCGCTGAGGATTTGAATCCCCCAAATTGCCCATACCAAATTTATCCGCTGGAATTGAGAGGAGAGAATTCCAAATAAAAATGCCGGACCCACATTGCTGCAAAAGGCCAGCATCTTCTCTGCCTTCCTTCGGCTGAGACAGCCTGAGGCGTAAGCATCAGAAACGCACTGGGCCCCCACCGGATATCCTCCCAGAAAGGCCGGAACCAGGAGATATTCCATTTTCGGCGGCAGCGCAAAGGCTTGCCCCAGAAAACGAAGCCCGGGCAGGGAACCTCCGGAGAATGCTGCGGAGAATATCCCGGATAGGAATAAAAAGGGGAACAGGGATGGAATGACGGTTTTTAAACACAGTTCCACGCCCTGGGCTGCCCCAGAGAAGGCTGTCCTGCTGTCCAGGATCAATGCCAGCATCATTGCCGAAGCTGCTGCGGCTTCTAACCATTTTCGCTTTTCCAATGGGCTTCACCTCGGAAGAATCTATGCAAAAGGGACCATCCGCATACATATGCTTTTCCCAAGAGGTGAAGTGATGATGCCCAGACGGAGGCTCAAGGACTACGTATCGGAGAAAGCTGTGAACCCGGAGCTCTTTCCCATTGTGCCCATTGTGGAGCTTGCCGGAAGTCATCGGGTTCTGGTGGAAAATCACCTTGGGGTGACCCAATATTCCATGGAAATGATTGGAATCAAAATGAAATACGGCGGAATCAGAATCTGCGGCTGTGGTCTGACGCTGGAGCATATGACCAGAGTGAAGCTGATCATCACCGGCCGGATCGACAGCATCTGCCTGCTTCGGGGGGAGGAAAAATGAAGTACATTCCTTCTGCAAGAGACAGAGTCCGGATCCAGGTCACCAGTGCCAATATCTGGGGAAGCATCCGGCTGCTGAACCGGCGCTCCATTCCCGTTTTTCGCGTTCGGCAGGAGGATGCGCTTACATTTTCCTTTGAGATTCACCGGAGGCATTTGGCAGAGCTCCGTTCTCTTCTGGAAAAAAGGGGAGACAGAATTGCTCTGGTTCAAAAAACGTTTCTCCATGCCATTTTCCAGAGCATTCTGCACCGGCCGGTACTCTACACGGGGCTGGTCCTTTTCTTTGCGGTCAGTTTGCTGCTTCCCACCAGAATCCTGACGGTGGAGGTGGAGGGCAATCAGACCATTCCCTCCGGAAAAATACTGGAGGCAGCGGAGGAGGCGGGGATCAAGCTGTTTACCCCCTGTGCCCAGGTACGCAGCGAGAAAATGAAAAACGCACTGCTGTCCGCTATCCCGGAGCTGCAGTGGGCGGGAATCAATACCTACGGCTGCAAAGCGGTGATTTCCGTGCAGGAGCGAGCCGCCTCCAAACCCATGCAAAAGGACACCAAAACCGTGAGCAGCATCGTTGCCGATCGGGACGGAATCATCCAGTCTTTTACCGCCCTCCAGGGCAGCGCCCAATGCCGGGAGGGGCAGGCGGTGAAAAAAGGGCAGGTACTGATTTCCGGCTATACGGACTGCGGCATCTGCATTCGTGGGGAGCGTGCCCAGGGGGAGGTCTATGCCCAGACCCTGAGAACCGTCCGGACAGTGACGCCTTCTGTATGCCAGACCCGGGAGCTGCAGCACCGGCAGCAGCGGTATTCCATCATCCTGGGAAAAAAACGAATAAATTTATGGAAAGATAGTGGAATTTGGGATAGCACTTGTGGTAGAATAAGCAGGGAATACCGTTTGACCCTTCCGGGCGGCATTTCCTTGCCGGTGTCCCTTGTCTGCGAAACCCTGTCCTGGTATTCACAGGCAGAGCAGGCGGTGGATACAGAAGATGCCCGGGGCGAACTGCTTTCCTTTTCTCAAAACTATTTGTCAGACCAAATGATTGCCGGAACCGTTTCCTATGCCGACGAGGTGCTGGACACGGAACCCGGTGTGTACCTGCTGACCGGACAGTACATCTGCACGGAGATGATCGGCAGAGAACGTTTGGAGAACGGAGAAGCCCATGAGCAAAGTGATTGAAAGAATCGTCAACGCGGATCGTCTGGAGGACGTGATTGCCGTTTTCGGATCCTTCGACGAGAACATAAAAAGAATTGAGGATGCAATGAACGTCCGCATCATCAACCGGGGAACGGACCTGAAGGTTTCCGGTGACGAGGAGATGGCGGACAAAGCCGTCCGTACCCTGGAAGGGCTGCTGGCACTGGCCTCCAAAGGAGAGATCATCGACGAGCAGCGGGTACGCTACCTCATCACCCTGGTCAACGAAGGAAACGACCAGCAGGTGGCCCAGATGACCAAAGATGTGGTGTGCATCACCGCCAAGGGCAAGCCCATCAAGGCAAAAACCGTGGGTCAACAGAAATACATGAAGGCCATCAGTCAGAACACCGTGACCATCGGCGTGGGCCCTGCCGGTACCGGCAAGACCTACCTGGCGGTTGCCGCCGCGGTGGCGGCTTTCCGGGAGAGAACCGTCAACCGGATCGTGCTTACCCGCCCGGCGGTGGAAGCGGGAGAGCGGCTGGGATTTCTTCCCGGCGATCTGCAGAATAAGGTCGATCCCTACCTGCGCCCGCTGTACGATGCTCTGTACGATATGCTGGGGGCCGAGACCTTCCAGAAATACCAGGAGCGGGGTTCCATTGAGGTGGCGCCCCTGGCCTATATGCGGGGCCGTACCCTGGACGACAGCTTTATTATCCTGGACGAGGCCCAGAACACCACCCGGGAGCTGATGAAAATGTTCCTCACCCGTCTGGGCTTTGGTTCCAAAATTGTAATCACCGGCGACATTACCCAGATCGACCTGCCGGACGATAAAACCTCCGGCTTGAAGGATGCCATCCGGGTTTTGGACGGCGTCAAGGATATCGCCATCTGCCGTCTGACCTCCGCCGATGTGGTGCGCCACGCGCTGGTCCAGGAGATCATCAACGCCTACGAGCGGGCGGCGCAGAAATCAGAGGAAAAGAATAAGCCCCGGGAATTCAAGGGGCAGTATCAGAGGAAAAAAGGATGAGAAATAAAATCAATCTGGTATATGAAGGAAATCTTCTTCAGAAATTGGTCATCAGCGCCAACATCCGCACCTGTATCAATGCAACACTGAAGGCGGAGGGGATTGCCGTCCCCTGTGAAATCAACGTGCTGGTGACGGATGATGCGGGAATTCAGACCATTAACAAAGCCAGCAGAAGCATCGACAAGCCCACGGACGTGCTCAGCTTCCCCATGTTCAACCTGACCGCCGGCGCGCCCCCCCAGGACTGGGAGGAGTACATCGATCCCGGTACGGGACTGTGCCCTTTGGGAGATATGTGCATCAGTCTGGAGCGGGCCGTTGCCCAGGCCAAGGAATTCGGCCACAGCACAAAGCGGGAAGTGGGGTACCTGACCATCCATTCCATGCTCCATCTGCTGGGTTACGACCACCTGGATGAGGGAGAACAGAAGCGCCAGATGCGCAGCCGGGAAGAGGCCATTGCCTCCCAGATTCCGGGAATGCAGAGAGATTAAAACCATTTCACCATTACAGGAGATTCGATATGAAGACAAAAACTGCAATGATTACCATTGCCGGCCGCCCCAATGTGGGCAAGTCCACCCTGACCAACTATCTGGTGGGTGAGAAAATCGCAATTGTGTCCAATAAGCCCCAGACAACCCGGAACCGGATCTGCGGCATTGTCACCCGGGGAGATACCCAGTTCGTCTTTGTGGATACGCCGGGCTACCATCGTCCCAGAACCAAGCTGGGCGACTATATGGTGAATGTGGCCCAGGAATCCATCGCCGATGTGGATCTGACCATTCTGGTGGTGGAGCCCATTGCCTCCATCGGCCCCCAGGAGGAAGGCCTGCTGCAAAAAATCCAGGGTAGTCATTGTCCTGCCGTGCTGGCCATCAACAAGATTGACACCGTGGAGAAGGACAAGCTCCTGGAAGTGATCAATGTCTATTCCCAGAAGGCGGATTTTGATGCCGTTGTCCCCATTTCCGCCAAGACCGGTGACGGTGTGGAGGATCTGCTGGGCGTATGTGAAAAGTATGCCCAGGAGGGCCATTTCCTGTTCCCGGAGGATGTCACCACCGACCAGCCGGAACGCCAGGTGATGGCAGAAATCATTCGGGAGAAGCTGCTGTGGTGTCTGGACCGGGAGGTGCCCCACGGAACTGCGGTGGAGATCACCAAATTCTCCGAACGGGACAATGGAATCATCGACATCGACGCCACCATCTACTGCGAGAAGGCCAGCCACAAGGGCATCATCATCGGCAAGGGCGGGGAGATGCTGAAAAAGATTTCCTCCATGGCCCGTTCCGACTGTGAAAAATTCATGGGCACCAAGGTGTATCTGACCACCTGGGTCAAGGTGAAGGAAAACTGGCGGGACAGCGACTTCCTGGTCCGCAATTTTGGCTATAGTGAATAATTACCAGGGGTATTTCCCTTCCGGCTGCAAAACCTATTCCCGGAGGGATGGGAATGAAAGCGGAAGATTTTTGGAATGTATTTCTGGAAACCGGTGCGCCGGAAGCGTACCTGCTCTATAGCGCCGCGCTGAAAACGGAGGGAAATCATGTACCTGACGATCCAGGGTGTAGTCCTCAGAGTGTCGGACTACAACGACCATGACGCACTGCTCACGGTTCTGACCAGAAAGCACGGCAAGCTCACCGTCAAGGCCAGAGGGCTGCGCCGGAAGAACAGCCCCCTGGCTGCCGTATGCCAGCTTCTTGCCTACGGGGAATTCACGGTGTTTGAATACCGGGGGCAGTACACGATCAATGAAGCCCATGTCCTCAATCTGTTTCAAAACCTTCGGGCGGACCTGGAGCAGCTTTCCCTGGCCTCTTATTTTGCCCAGGTGGCAGAGGTCCTGTCCCAGGAGGATTATCCCACGCCGGACCTCCAGTCCCTGCTGCTGAACTGTCTCTACGGCCTTTCCAATCTGAAGCAGCCGCTGGATCAGGTGAAAGCGGTCTTTGAGCTTCGCGCAGCCTGCCTTTCCGGCTACACCCCGGATCTGTTCGGCTGCCATGTCTGCGGGAGCCAGACGCCGGACCGGTTCGATCTGTCCTCCGGCCTGCTGGAATGCCAGAACTGCCGGGACGCTTCCTCCGGCGGCATTCGTCTGCCGGTGACGCCGGGAATTCTGGAGGCCATGCGCTTCATATGCTTTTGCGACCCCAAAAAGCTCTTTTCTTTTCGGTTGAATCAGCCGGAGCTGCACCGGCTTTCCCAGGTGACGGAGGGCTTTCTCACCACCCAGCTGGAACGGAGCTTTTCGGCATTGGATTACTATAAATCACTGCGCCTGAACCATGAGGAAATGGAATCTACATAAATTAGGAGATTACAATGTCTGAACTATATGATAAATCCCTGATCAAGCTGGAGCTGGATCAGGTGCTTTCGCTGCTGGCGGAATGTGCCGGAAGCCAGGGCGGAAAGGAGAGCTGCCTTCAGCTCCGTCCCACCTCCGATTTGGAAGAGGTGGAGCTGCTGCTCCGGCAGACAACGGCAGCCTCCGACCTGTGCACCAAAAAGGGAAATCCTGTTTTTTCCAATGTGTGCGATGTGTCCGCCAGCCTGGAGCGAGCGGACCGGGGCGGCAGCCTGCAGCCCAAGGAGCTGCTCACCATTGCCGGCGTCCTCCGCTGCGCCAGAACCATCAAGGGTTATGTGTCGGAGGATGACAAGGCCACGGTGCTGGATGCTTTGTTCAACGGGCTGACCCCCAATAAGTATCTGGAAGATCGAATTTTCGGTGCCATTCTTTCTGAGGAAGAAATCGCTGATACCGCCTCTGCGGAACTGGCGGATATCCGCCGCCATATGCGCATTCAGGCCGGAAAAATCCGGGACAGCTTGCAAAAGGTTATTTCCTCTCCGGCTTACAGCAAGTTCCTTCGGGAACCCATCATCACCATCCGTCAGGGACGGTATGTGGTCCCTGTGAAATCCGAATGCAAAAACGATGTGCCGGGCCTTGTCCATGATGTCTCCGCCACCGGTTCCACCTACTTTGTGGAGCCTATGTCCGCGGTGAATGCCAACAACGCTCTGCGGGAGCTGGAACTCAAGGAGAAAAAGGAGATCGAGCGGATTCTGGCCGAGCTGTCCAGTGAAGCTGCCGCCCATGCCGAGGACATCAATTTGGACTACACCTTGCTGGTGCAGCTGGATGTGATTTTTGCCAAAGCAAAGCTGGCCTACAGAATGCGGGCCTGGGCCCCCATCATGAATGACACCGGTAAGGTGGAGCTTCGCAATGCCCGCCACCCGCTGATTGATCCCAAGAAGGTGGTGCCCATCTCTCTGCGGCTGGGCTCCGACTTTGATACCATGATCATTACAGGCCCCAACACCGGCGGCAAAACCGTCACCCTGAAAACCATCGGTCTGCTGACCCTGATGGCGGAGTGTGGCCTCCACGTTCCTGCCGGAGACGGAAGCGTTCTTTCCACCTTTGATGCGATCCTGGCGGACATCGGCGACGAGCAGTCCATTGCCCAGAGCCTGTCCACCTTCTCCAGCCATATGAGAACCATTGTGGACGTGGTGGAGCAGTGCGATGACCGTACGTTGGTCCTTTATGACGAGCTGGGTGCCGGCACCGACCCGGCGGAGGGCGCAGCGTTGGCCATTGCCCTGATTGAATTCAGCCGGAAGATGGGCAGCCGGGTGGTGGCCACCACCCATTATGCCGAGCTCAAGCTCTACGCCATGCGTACCCAGGGAGTCATCAACGCCTCCTGCGAGTTCGACGTGGAAACACTGCAGCCCACCTATAAGCTGCTTATCGGAATCCCTGGTAAGTCCAATGCTTTTGCCATTTCCAGAAAGCTGGGATTGTCGGAGGAGATTCTGAAGGAAGCCAGCGATCTGGTGGGTAAAAGCGACAAGGACTTTGAGGATGTGCTTTCCCAGCTGGAGCAGCAACGCCAGCAGATGGAAAGCGCCCGCTACGAGGCGGAACGGCTGAAGCAGGAGACTGCCAAAATCAAGCAGCAGAGTGAAGAGTACCAGGCCCAGCTTCGCAAGGAAAAGGAAAAGGCTATGGAGGCCGCCCGCCGGGAGGCCCAGGGAATTATTGACGAGGCCCGTGCCGCGGCAAACCTTGCCTCCGAAGAGCTGAAGGCTTTGCGCAAGCAGCTCCAGGACAGCGCCGACACCACCGGCATCAACCAGCGACAGTCAGAGCTTCGGCGGGCTCTGAATGAGACGGAGGACCGCATCCGGGCAAACCAGCCCGAAAAGGCCCGGCCCCAACCCACCCGGGGCATCCTGGTGGGGGACACTGTGGAGCTATTGAAGCTGGGAATGAAGGCCAGCGTCCTTGCAATTAACAAAGACGGCACCTACCAGCTCCAGGCCGGCATTATGAAGCTTACTGCCAAGCCGGACGAGGTGTATCTTCTGGAAAACGAAAATCCCTACAAGGCGAAAGGCGGACGTCCTGCCCACTCCGGCCGGGAGATGAAAATGGCCGCCATGTCCTCCGAGATCGATTTGCGTGGCATGGATACGGTGGAAGCGATCTGTGTGCTGGACCGGTATATGGACGAGGCCATGCGGGCAAAGCTGGCTTCCGTGCGGATTATTCACGGCAAGGGAACCGGCGCACTGCGCCAGGCGGTTCACCAGTCTCTGAAACGCAACAAGTTCGTGAAGAAATTCCGCCTGGGCGTCTACGGAGAAGGAGAAGACGGCGTGACCATTGCGGAATTTGCATAAAGAATACGGGACAATCCTGCTGTAAAAAGCAGGATTGTGGAAAGTTGCACAAAATTTTTCCGCTTTGTGCAATACGTCTGAAAATTGGTTGACTTTTTCGGTAAAAATGGTATTATGTAGGTAGATTCATTGCGTTCGTTTGGGCGTAGTGCAAAGGAGTGTATGGAAATGTTCAACAAAGAAGTTGTTGTGCGCTGTGAATCCGGCCTGCACAACAGACAGGCTACCTACTTCGTACAGAAGGCCAATGAGTTTGAAAGCAGCATTTGGCTGGAGTCCGAGAGCCGCAAGATGAATGCCAAGAGCTTGCTTGGTATTATGTCCCTGGGGATTGTCACCGGTACCACGGTTACCCTGAGCGCTGTCGGTCCCGATGCTGAGGCTGCTGTGAATGCACTGGAAGCTCTGCTCCAGCGGGACGTTTACTGATTTTACGTAGGAGACTCCGGCGCGGCTTATGACCCATCCGCCTGTTCCGGAGCGTTCCTCAATTGACCGCCTCAATGCCAAAAGCTGCATGGGGCGGTCCTTTTTTGGAGTTTGAACATGACCTTTGATGAACTGAAGGAGAAAGCACTTTCTCTGCCCTATGCGCCGGGCGTGTATATCATGCGGGACAAAACCGACAAGGTCATCTATGTCGGCAAAGCGAAAAAACTGAAGAACCGGGTCAGCCAGTACTTTCAGGACACGGCTTCCCATACACCGAAAACCCGCATCATGGTAAGTAAAATCCATCATTTTGACGTGATTGTGGCCGCCAGTGAATTTGAGGCGCTGGTGCTGGAATGCTCTCTGATCAAGCGGTATATGCCCAAGTACAACATCCTCCTGAAGGATGATAAGGGCTATCCCTACCTTCGCCTGAATATGAAGGAGGTTTATCCCCGAATCACGCTGGTGAGCAAAATCGCGGATGATGGTGCCCATTATTACGGTCCTTTCGGCAGCCGGGGCGTGACTCACGATGTCCTGGAGGCGGTGCAGCACACCCTGAAGCTTCCCACCTGCAGCAAGGAGTTTCCTCGGGATGTGGGTAAGGAGCGCCCCTGCCTCAATTACCATATGAACCAGTGTGCCGGTTGGTGCCAGCCAAGCAAAACCTGCACCGAATACCGCCAGACCATGGAGCAGGCCAGACAGCTGCTCTCCGGAAACTACAAGTCCGTGGCGGAGCAGATCAAGGCGCAGATGATCCAAGCTGCCGATCATCTGGAGTTCGAGTTGGCCGCCACCCTGCGGGACAGGTTGAACGCCGTGGAAGCTTTGGGACAAAAGCAGCTGGTGACGGCGGGTACTCTGGCGGATACGGATGTGGTGGGCTATGGCCAGACCGAGGTGAAGGCCTGCTTTGCAGTGCTCCATTTCAGCAACGGCAATCTGCTGGATAAGGAATATGAGGTTTTCCCCACCCCCGACGATCGGGAAGAGGCGGTCTCCAGCCTGATGAAGCAGTACTACCTCAGCCGTGGCTTTGCCCCGAAACATGTCCTGCTTCCTTTCGAGTTGGAGGATGGGGAGTTGTTCTCCCAGCTGATGGAGCAGCAGTATGGCAGAAGCTCCAAGCTTCACGTTCCCCAGCGGGGAGACAATGTGCGCCTGGTGGAGCTGGCCTGCAAAAATGCCTTTGAGGAAGCTCAGCGGGTGACGGACAAGGAGGAACGCAATCAGGCAATTCTGGTTCTTCTTGGAAAAATGCTGAATATTCCCATCCCAAAACGGATAGAATCCTTTGATATTTCCAACATCTCCGGCACGGACATCGTTGCCAGCATGGTGGTTTTTCAGGATGGAAAGCCCTTCAAAAGCGACTACAAGCGCTTCAAGCTGGAAGGCCTTTCCAACCAAGATGACTATGCTTCCATGCACCAGGTAGTGAAGCGGCGTTTTTCCCACTACAAGGCAGGGGACAAGGGCTTCGATGCTGCCCCGGACTTGCTGCTGATCGACGGCGGTATCAACCACGCCAAGGTGGCCCAAAGCGCGTTGGAGGAGCTGGGATTGTCTTTTCCTGTGTTCGGCATGGTGAAGGATGACCGCCACCGTACCCGTGCCCTGGTCACCACTGAAGCGCAGGAGATTTCTATCGATACCAATCAGGCGATTTTTGCTTTGATCGGTACCATTCAGGAGGAAACCCACCGCTTTGCCATCACCTTCCATCGCCAGCTGCGCAGCAAACGTCTGCGCTACTCGGAGCTGGATGGGATTCCCGGCATTGGACCGAAGCGGAAGCAGGAGCTGCTGCGTCAGTTCAAATCCATCAAAGCCATCAGCCAGGCGACGGTTCCGGAGTTAGAGCGGTTGCTGCCAAAGGATGCGGCCCTGGCGGTGTATCAACATTTTCATCAGAACCCGGAAGGATAATCGGCGACCTCTAGAAACTGTTTTTGGATGGTTTGGAAAAAAGATCCGCCCAAACCACAAAAGGGCAGTTTTTGAGGTGCGCAACAGTATCTTCCAGAAAGGAGTACGCCATGCGTGTCATAGCAGGAACAGCCAAGGGAATCCAGCTGAGTACGCCGGAGGGAATGCAGACCCGCCCCACTACGGATCGGGTCAAAGAGGCGCTGTTCAGCATTGTCCAGTTTGATCTGCCCGGGGCCAGGGTGCTGGACCTGTTCGGCGGCACCGGCCAGCTGGGAATCGAGGCCATGAGCAGAGGAGCGTCCAAAGCGGTGTTTGTGGATTCCAGACGGGAAGCCTGCCAGCTGATTCGTTCCAACCTGAAGAAAACCCATTTTGAAGCCCAGGCAGCCGTGGTTCAAAGTGATTATATGGAGTATTTGAACCGGTGCAGGGAACAGTTCGATTTGATTCTGCTGGACCCTCCCTATGCGGAGGTTTTTTTGGAAAATGCCATAAAAAGGATAACAGAAATTGACATTTTGCAATCCGGTGGTATAATAGTCGCGGAGCGTCCTCTGGGCAAGGAGCTTCCCTGGGAATTTGAGGGCTTTTCCCGTTCCAGGGATTACAAGTACGGAAAAATTATACTCACCCTTTACCGTAAAAGATAAGGAAAAAATGGATATAATATGAAAACAGCAGTTTATCCTGGCAGCTTTGATCCGATCACCAGCGGACATCTGAACATCATCCGCCGCGCTGCCAATATTTTTGATAAGCTTATTGTCTGTGTAATGGTAAACGCGGGCAAAAATCCCATGTTCACACTGGAAGAACGGGAGGAGTTGATCCGCCGGGTCACTCTGGACCTGCCCAATGTGGAGGTGGATTGTTCCAACGAGCTTCTGGCGGACTATGCCCGCAGGCGGGGAAGCTGTGTGATCGTGAAGGGACTTCGCGCCGGTTCCGACTTTGAAAATGAGTTTCAGATGGCACTGGTCAATCGGAAGATTAACCCCGAGCTGGACACCATGTTCCTCACCGCCGACAGTCAGTATATGTATCTGAGTTCCAGCATGGTGAAGGAGCTGGGACACTATGGAGCGGAGCTGTCCGACTTTTTGCCGGAAGAGATCATTCCGGATTTTCGCAGGAAATTAGGGAAGCTGTGATTGAACGACTTTTCGGCGCTTCCCAAGGCAAATATAAAATTTGGAGGATTTATCATGAGTAACAATACAGAAGATATCATCGGCACATTGTATGATATGGTCCAGGACGCACGTTCCATGCCCCTGGCTGCGGACAAGTGCATTCTGGAAAGAGATCGGGTTCTGGACCTGCTGGATGAGATTATCTCCCAGCTGCCTGCCGAAATCAAGCAGTCCCGTACCATCGTGGAGTCCCGCAACGAGCTGATCAGCCAGGCCCGCCGGGAAGCGGAGGCCATTCTGCGCCAGGCCCAGGAGCAGGCCAATGAGCTGGTTTCCAAGGAAGAAATCTACAAGGAAGCCAAAAAGCGCAGCGAAGAGCTGGTGGCCCAGACCCAGGGGCAGATCAGCCAGCTTCGCAAAGCCTGCAACGATTACATGGAAGAGTCCCTCCGCCGCACGGAGGAGACCATTTCCCAGGCTCTGCACGAGGTTCAGGATACCCGTATGAAATTCCTTGCCGTTACCGAATCCCAGGAGCAGCGCAAGTCGATGCCAAATGTGGATGTGGATATGTAACACGATTCCTTGGATAATCATTCGAAACAAGAATCAGTATAAAAATGTGGCCGCTCTGCCAGTCGGAGCGGCCACTGTTTTATTTATCCGTCCTCGTCCTGACAGCCCTCGTGCTTGCTGTCGCACCCTCTGGGGGTAAACTGGGAGGCAGGGAAGGGGATTCTGCTGAACATTTCGCAAGGGTCTTCCGTGCAGCCGGGGTTGTCGCAGCATTCCTTGGTGGGGATGCTGTAGTCCATCACGGGAACGATCAGCTGGGCATCCCGCTCCAGCCGGATGATGGAAAACTGGCCCAGGGTAACGAAAAGCCTTCTGCTGTCCGGGCAGATGTTCAGCTCTTCGTCAAACATTCTGCGTACGCCGTCCGGCACCTGAACGGGTGCGGCTTCCTTGCAGCTGCAGTCGCCGGGGTCACGCACCCGGGAACTGAGGACCATGGGATCCAGCACTTCCACCACGGCGGTGGGGCGATTGGCGTAGCTCCTGGTCATACCGTCGGGACCGTAGAGGCGGGTGTCGCTTCTGTAGATGTGGGCGCAGCTGTCCTCGCCGCACAAAACTGCCCGTTTGCTGAAAACGGCCAGGCCGTACAGGGTTGCGGGACGGGCGGATCCGACAACGGTATCGGCGATGATCCGGTAGTAAAAGGTGACATCGATGCAGTAGTGGTTCCGGTCAAAAGCCACCGGTTCCACATCGATATACGTACTGATCAGCTCCGCACACCGGACTCTCGTTCCGGCGCTGCTGTTCAGAAGTGCCTGGGAGCTGGCGGTGAGGTACACGGGCAAATCCTCTATGCAGTCCTTGTCGCGGCAGGAATCCGTGATTTTTCGGGTGTGAATTGACATGGCCTGGCGCAGATCATCCGGATCACAGCGCAGGATGTCCTGGCATTTGTCTGACATGGGAATCCCTCCTGAAAACGTGTTCACATAAGCTGCAACCGCTTATAAGACAGTTTATGCTTCGGAATCCTTCCTGTGCACCGCGCTTTCATATCAAAAAAGGGGCTGTCTCACGCGGGTGAAACAGCCCCTGAAGGTGTTTAGTTGGAGAAACGGTAAACCGTTTCCGTATGGTATTTTTCTCCGGCCTTGGTGACGGGCTGATCCCATTCGGGGTGGTGGATGGAGTCGGGGTAATACTGGGTTTCCAGGGCAATGCCGCTGCGTTTGCCGTACTCCACGCCGCCCTTGCCCTTGCCGGTGAGGAAATTGCCGGCATAGAACTGGATGCCGGGCAGGTCGGTGTAAACTGCCATGATACGGCCGGAAACCGGGTCGGATACCACAGCACAGGGATTGCAGAACACTTCGTAATTGTGGTCATAGCCGCCCTGAAGATTCAGGGGTTCGTAATCTTCATTGATGTCTCTGCCAATTGCCTTGGGGGTGCGGAAATCCATGGGGGTTCCGTCCACACTGCGCATTTCGCCGGTGGGGATGCTTTCTTTGTCCGCGACAGCAAATGTTCTGGCAGGCAGCATCAGCAGCTGATCCATGGCGGCGGCAGGATTATTCTGACCGGCCAGATTGAAATAGCTGTGGTTTGTCAGGTTGAAGATGGTATCACGGTCGCTTACTGCGTCGTAGGCAATGTGCAGGCCGCCTTTTTCATCCAGACTGTAGGTAACGTCAATGGAGGCGTTGCCGGGATAGCCTTGGTCGCCATTGGGGCTGTCCAGATGGAGGGAAATGGAGGTGTCAGTGCAGTCCGTTATGGTCCACATCCGGGTGTGGTAGAAGTCGGGGCCGGAATGGAGGTTGTTGCCGTTCTCATTGGGGGTGAGGGCGTATTCCCGCTGGCCAATGGAGAAAGCGCTGCCCTTGATTCTGTTGGCGCTGCGGCCGACAATGGCGCCCAGGAAGCAGGTGCCGTTCAGGTAGCCTTCTGCGTCATCATAACCCAGAGCCACATCGGCAATGTTGCCGTCCGCGTCGGGAACGAATACGTTCACCAGCGTTGCGCCAAAATCAGTTACTGTAGCTGTGATGCCGTTCCGGGAGATGGTGTACAGAAAAGTCTCTTCACCGGAGGGAAGTTTGCCAAAAAATTTTTTCATAAAAAGCCCCTTTCATTTTTTTCGGAATAACAGTGGGAATTATGTAAAGACTGCTTCCTGTAATTATACTATATTCTTCGAAACTTTTCAATTGTTTCTTTCGTGGCAATTGGAAAATCCGGAACTTTCCCCATTTTTCGATGCCGTCACCGGGATCTTGCGTTTGCTTACTTTTCCGCTCATTTTCATATAATCCTACATTTTGTGTTTTTCTCTTGACAAAACCACAATATATAGTATAATGTGTCATGCACGGACAGTCAGAACCACACCCGCGCAAAAGGAGGACCATGCATGAAGATCATCAAGAGAAACGGTACCGAGGCCGTTTTTGACATCAATAAGATTGTGATGGCCGTCACCAAGGCCAATAAAGCCGCCGATGAAAAGGTGCGCCTGACCCCGCTTCAGATCCAGCGGATTTCCCAGCATGTGGAAATCGCCTGCGAGGAAATGGGCCGCAGCCCTTCTGTGGAGGAGATTCAGGACCTGGTGGAAAAGTCCATCATGGCCCACGGTGCTTTTGAAGTTGCGAAGGAGTACATTACTTATCGCTATACCCGCAGCCTGCTCCGTCAGTCCAACACCACGGACGATCGGATCCTCAGCCTGATTGAGTGCAACAACGAGGAGGTCAAGCAGGAAAACGCCAACAAGAACCCCACCATCAATGCCGTGCAGCGTGACTATATGGCAGGTGAGGTTTCCAAGGATATCACCAACCGGATTCTGCTGCCGCCGGAAATTGTGGCGGCCCATGAAAACGGAATCATCCATTTCCATGACTCCGATTATTATGCCCAGCATATGCACAATTGTGACCTGGTGAACCTGGATGATATGCTCCAGAACGGTACCGTCATTTCCGGCACCCTGATTGAGAAGCCCCATTCCTTCTCCACCGCCTGCAACATTGCCACCCAGATCATTGCCCAGGTGGCCTCCAACCAGTACGGCGGTCAGTCCATCTCCTTGACCCATCTGGCTCCCTTTGTGCAGATCAGCCGGGAGAAGATCCGCAAGAGCGTGGAAAAGGAAATGGAAGCCTTCGGCATCAACGCTTCCGAGGAAGCCCTTTCCGGGGTAGTGGAGGACCGTCTGCGGGACGAAGTGAGAAGAGGCGTCCAGACCATCCAGTACCAGGTCGTCACTCTGATGACTACCAACGGTCAGGCTCCCTTTATCACCGTTTTCATGTATCTGAACGAGGCCAGAAACGAACAGGAAAAGAAAGACCTGGCCATGATCATTGAAGAGACGCTGCGCCAGCGCTATGAAGGCGTGAAAAACGAAAAGGGTGTCTGGATTACGCCCGCGTTCCCCAAGCTGATCTACGTGCTGGAAGAGGACAATATCCGTGAAGGCACACCCTATTGGTATCTGACCCGCCTGGCTGCCCAGTGCACCGCCAAGCGGATGGTGCCCGACTACATCAGCGAGAAGAAAATGAAAGAGTACAAGCTCTCCAAGGGGGAGACGGCCGGCAACGGTGACGTGTACACCTGCATGGGCTGCCGCAGCTTCCTGACCCCCGACCGCTCCGGCAACGGCTGGGACAATGTGGCCCGGGCCAAGAACTATGAGCCGGGCAAGCCCAAGTATTATGGCCGGTTTAACCAGGGCGTGGTCACCATCAATCTGGTGGATGTGGCACTGTCCTCCGGCCGTGATATGACAAAATTCTGGGAGATCTTCGAGGAGCGTCTGGAGCTTTGTCATACGGCGCTGCAGTGTCGTCACGAACGGCTGAAGGGAACCTTGTCCGATGCCGCTCCCATCCTGTGGCAGTACGGTGCACTGGCCCGTCTGGATAAGGGAGAGCCCATCGACAAGCTGCTTTACGGCGGCTACTCCACCATCTCCCTGGGCTATGCGGGACTGTACGAGTGCGTCAAGTACATGACCGGCAAGTCCCACACCGATGAGGAAGCCAAGCCTTTCGCCCTGTCCGTCATGCAGAAAATGAACGACAAGTGCCTGGAGTGGAAGACTGCCGAAAACATCGACTACTCCCTCTACGGTACGCCTCTGGAGTCCACCACCTACAAGTTCGCCAAGTGCCTGCAGAAGCGTTTTGGTCTCATCCCCGGCATCACGGACAAGAGCTATATCACCAACTCCTATCATGTCCATGTGTCTGAACCCATCGATGCCTTTACCAAGCTGCGTTTTGAAGCGGAATTCCAGCAGCTGTCTCCCGGCGGTGCCATCAGCTACGTGGAGGTTCCCAACATGCAGCAGAACATCGATGCCGTTCTGGAGCTGATGCAGTTCATCTACGACAACATCATGTATGCCGAGCTGAACACCAAGTCTGATTACTGCCAGATTTGCGGCTACGACGGTGAGATCGAGATCCAGGAGGACGACAACAAGCTGGTTTGGGTCTGCCCTCAGTGCGGCAACCGGGACCAGAGCAAAATGAATGTGGCCCGCCGTACCTGCGGCTACATCGGTACCCAGTATTGGAATCAGGGCCGTACCCAGGAAATCAAGGACCGGGTCCTGCATCTGTAATATTCTGCAATAAAAGTATTTCCAGCCGGAATCACTTCAAACGTGAACCGGCTGGATTTTTTACGTTGTATCCCTGTGATAATAAATGCGTCGGTTTTCCTCCGTATCGGCAGGCTCTGTTCCATCGATGCAGAACAGGCCATAAAGGCTTCCAATGCGCGCTTCGGTTTCATCCACGGCTTCTCCGGCGTTGCAGAAACAGTCGTGTTCCCGGAGCACTTGGCGTCCCCGGTCCGTAAAGGCGAGTACCCGGATTTTGGATGGGAGCGTTCCGATGTCTTTCTCGGTCAGTCCCAAAAACGCGCAGAGAATCATCCGGTCAATCCTTGTCCGGGTATAGCGTTTAGATTTGGTGGATTCAATGATGGCTTCCAGATGATCTGCACTGCGGCAGGCCTTCATCAGCTTGCGCCACAGGCCTTCGCTGCCATAGGGAAGATGTTCAAATTCTTCATCGGTCATGGTGCGGAGCCTGGCAAGAATTGCCCGTTCTCCTGCCTCCAGGGTGTGCAGGGATGCGTTCTGCAGCAGAGGGACCGTGGCGGCCGGTACGGCATTCTGCCACTCGCCGCCCGAGAGCAGATTGATACGAATGGCGGTTGCCGAAGGTGCCTGGGAATTCAGCTCTTGGGCGTGATAGGATCCCTCCCGGAAAATGGGGAAAATCTCCATAGATGAATGCTGGGAAAGAATCGCCTTGGTATATTCCAGCCCCAGAATGTCATTGGGGTTACACAGATCGGACACAATCCCCATCTGCGCAAGGGCTCGCTGCCTGGCAGCAGGGAAGGAGCAGCCGGAGGAGAGTTCGGCTTTCAGCAATTCCGAAAAACGGGGACTGAGAAGGGCACCGGCGGTCCGAAAAAGGGCGGATTCCGCCATGGATTCGGTGCCGAAGCAAAGAACATTGCAGATGCCGGATAACAGACGAACGCCTCCAGCGGCAAAGCCTTCCGCCGAGGAAAGTGCAGCACAGACCGGGAGCTCCAGCACCAGATCCGCTCCGGAGAGCACGGCGGCTTTTGCCCGGATGGATTTGTCCACAATGGCCGGTGCACCCCGCTGCACGAAGTTACCGCTCATCACGCAGACCACGGTGCAGCCTTCACCGTATTTTTCCCGAATCAGCTCGATTTGCCGCCGGTGGCCGTTATGGAAGGGATTATATTCGCAGATAATTCCAACGGTCTTCAAGAAAAAACCTCCTTTGGCAAAAATTTTCGGAATTGGGGGTTGAGAAAAACGGAAAGATAGACTATAATATTTCCAGCTATGGGAATCATACCATATTTTCTGCAAAAAAGAAATATCAAATAGGAGGCAATTCCAATGAATGTTCTGGTTATCAACGCCGGCAGCTCTTCTCTGAAGTATCAGCTGATGAATCCGGAAACCGGCGATGTGTCCGCCAAGGGCCTGTGCGAGCGAATCTACATCGACGGCCGCCTGACCCACAAGGTTGGCGACAAGAAGGTCGTGAAGGACATCCCCATGCCCACCCATTCCGAAGCCATCCAGGCTGTTCTGGAGATTCTGGTTGACCCCGTGGACGGCGTGATCAAGTCCGTGGACGAGATCGATGCTGTGGGTCATCGCGTGCTGCACGGCGGCATGAAGTTCTCCGATTCCTGCATCATCGACGATGCCTGCATCGAAGCCATCGAGGCCTGCATCCCTCTGGGCCCCCTGCATAACCCCGCCAACCTGATGGGCATCCGTGCCTGCCAGGCTGTTATGCCCAAGACTCCCCAGGTCGCCGTGTTCGACACCGCCTTCCACATGACCATGCCTCCCAAGGCCTACCGTTATGCCATTCCCACCGAATACTACAAGAACGACGATATCCGCCGCTACGGCTTCCACGGTACCTCCCACAAGTATATCGCCCGCCGTGCCGCTGAGCTGATGGGCACCAAGAACTTCAAGATGGTCAACTGCCATCTGGGCAACGGTTCCTCCCTGTCCGCTGTGAAGGACGGCAAGTGCCAGGATACCTCCATGGGCCTGTCTCCTCTGGCCGGCGTGCCTATGGGCACCCGTTCCGGTGACATCGACGCCTGCGTGGTGCAGTTCATCTGCAACAAGTACGGCATGAGCGTGGACGACTGCCTGACCATGCTGAACAAGAAGTCCGGCGTGCTGGCGCTGTCCGGCGTTTCCTCCGACTTCCGTGATCTGACTGCCGGTGCAGAATCCGGCAACGAGGATTGCCAGCTGGCTCTGGACAAGTTCTACTACGAGGTTGCCAAGTATGTGGGCGCTTACACCGCTGCCCTGAACGGCATCGACATGCTGACCTTCACCGCCGGTGTGGGTGAGAACGATGCCGACGCCCGTGCATCTATCTGCTCCTACTTGGGCTTCATGGGTGTGAAGATTGATCCCGAGAAGAACAAGGTTCGTGGCCAGGAAGTGAAGATTTCCACCGAGGATTCCGCTGTTCAGGTATGGGTTATCCCCACCAACGAAGAGCTGATGATCGCTCAGGATACCGCCGAACTGGTGAATGCGGCCAAGAAGTAAAATTTAATCCAACAGGAGCCGCCGCTTTTTTGCGGCGGCTCTTTCAGTAAGGAGTGAACCTGATGCAAACCGTTACCGAGCGCTTCCTGCGCTATGTTTCCTTTGACACCCAATCCGATGAAAAAACCGAAACCTGCCCCTCTACGGACAAACAGAAGCAGCTGGGACAGGTTCTTGTTGAGGAAATGCGCGACATGGGCATTTCCGATGCGTATATGGACGAGCACGGTTATGTCTATGGCACTGTTCCGGGAGACAAGGACCTGCCCACCATCGGCCTGATTGCCCACATGGATACCGCTCCGGATGCCTCCGGCGCAGATATTAAAGCCAGAATCGTGGAGCATGACGGCTCCGATATTCTTCTGAATCCCGAAAAGGGAATCTACCTCCGGGAGGCGGATTATCCCATTCTGAAAAAGAGCCGGGGCAAGCACCTGATTGTCACCGACGGAACCACGCTGCTGGGTGCTGACGACAAAGCCGGCGTTGCCGAAATCATGACTGCGGCTCAGCGCTTAATCACTGGCGGCGGAAGACACGCAACTCTGAAAATCGGATTTACCCCCGATGAGGAAATCGGCAGGGGAGCAGATCTGTTTGACGTGAAGGGCTTTGGGGCGGACTACGCCTACACCGCTGACGGCGGCACCATCGGCACCATCGAATATGAGAATTTCAATGCCGCCGGGGCAAAAGTGATTTTCCACGGGCTGAACATCCATCCGGGCTCCGCAAAGGATAAAATGGTGAACTCCATGTATCTGGCTATGGAATTCCAGAGCTTGCTCCCGGCCGCCCAGAAGCCGGAATACACGGACGGCTATGAGGGCTTCTTCCATCTGCTGCATATGGAGGGCGAAGTGGAAGAAAGTCGCCTGGATTATATCATCCGGGATCATGATACCGATAAATTTGAGCGGAAAAAATCCCAGATGACCGTTGCGGCGGAGTTCATGAACTGTAAGTATGGTGAAGGAACGGTGGAACTGACCGTCAAGGACAGCTATTTCAATATGAGAAAGTGCATCGAACCCCACATGTATGTGGTGGAACGGGCCAAGGCTGCCATGAAGGCGGTGGGAATGGAGCCGGAGGAAGTACCCATTCGGGGCGGTACCGACGGTGCACGACTGTCCTATGAAGGCCTTCCCTGTCCCAACCTGTGCACCGGCGGCGAGAACTACCACGGGCGATTTGAGTTTATTCCTGTTGAGGATATGGAATGCTGCGTGGATATGCTGGAGCACATTCTCCGGGATTTCTAAGGAATTGTATACAATCATCTTCTGCAAAAAACAGGAGGTCACCCAGTGCTGGGTGGCCTCCAAGTTCTTTTCGGAAAAAGGGATATCAGCCCTCGAAATCCTCTTCGTCGGCAACGGGAATTGCATCATCGGACAGAATGGGCTCGGCAACGGGTTCCTCAGCAGGCTCCTGAACCTCGGCGGACTCCTGAACCTCAGCGGGAGCTTCTTCCTTTACGGGTTCTTCGGCGGGGGCAAAATCCTCGGCAGTTGCCTCGGGAGCGGGAGGATCTGCCACGGGCTTGGAGCAGCAGCAACTGCCCATGATTTTCTTTGCCCACTCTACGATCTTATCACCATAGGTGGCAACGATGTAAATTGCGCCGACAGCGGCGGCAAGTGCGGTAACAATCTTCACAAGGGTATTGAACTTCATAGAATAAACCTCCTCATTGGATGATATCTAACAGGGTATAGTATACCCAATTACAGCAAAAAATGCAACAAGGAATTTTTTAATATACGGTGAATCCTACAGATAATGATATAGTCCACGGACACTGACTTCGCCGGAATTGACGGTTTCGATTGTCCCGTTCTCGAATTTCACAATCAACGCGCCTTCCTCATCCACATCCAGTGCTCTGCCGTGGCGGATTTCGTCTCCTCTGACCAGGCTCACTTCCTGACCCAGGGTGATGCAGTCCCCACGGTAGCGGTCAATGATCCGGGATTTGTCTGTCAGAAGAATGCGGTTCATGTCATAAAAGGCATCGATCATCTTGGCTGCCACCAAAGCACGGTCGATTTCTCTGCCGGAAGCCATTTTCAGAGACCCGGCGATTTCCCGGATGGCGGGGGGGAAATCCTCTGGCTGCTGCGAACAGTTGATACCGATGCCGACAATGGCATAGGCGGTGTTGCCATCCTGTTTGAGGCTCAGTTCCGTGAGGATCCCGGCCAGTTTCTTTTTCTGATATACAATGTCGTTGGTCCATTTCACACCGGGACGAAATCCGGTGGACTGCTCAATTGCTGTGCAGGCCGCACTGGCGCAGGCACAGGTCAGGTGCATCAGCTCCCTGGGCGTGCAGTTTGGCCGCAGCAGAACACTCAGATAAATGCCCACGCCGGCAGGGGAGAGAAATGTCCTTCCCAGCCGGCCCCTTCCGCCGGTTTGGCTGTCCGCCACCAGAACCGTGCCCTGGGGTGCCCCCTGACTTGCCATTTGTTTCAAAACATCATTGGTGGATGTGATGGAGTCAAAGAATTGAATATTCTCCCGCCAGGGATTGTCACTGGATAGGTTTTTTACGATTTTCTGCAGCATGGTTTTTCCTCAGTCAATGTCCTTGTTGATTACCTCCGGGGGATTGTCCAGTACCTCCGGTCTGGCAATTATCCGCTTGAAATGCTTGAAAAAGGTGGCGTAGTAGAAGCCGTCCACGATCCGCTCGTCCAGGGTGAATTTGAAATCCACATACTTCCGTTCCACAACTGTGCCGTCCTCCAGCACCTCCACCGCCTTTCTCTTGCAGCCAAAGGAGCCGAAAACGGGAAGATTGCCGAAGTCATAGAGATGATGGTAGATGGGGGGAATGCCCAGGCTGCCCATGGAGGTGAAGAAAATACTGCCGTGGAAGGGGCTGATTTCCAAAAGGAACTTGGGCAGAAGGCCAAAATAGTCCATGGTTTTCAGCAGCCAGACCAGGAACTTCAGGAATACGCCGGGTATCAGCATCAAAGCATGGGCGGTGTTGTCAAAGCCGGAATCCAGGGGCGTGTCTTTTGCCTTTGCAATTTCGGCGTTCACTTTGTTGTAGACATCATAAGCGGTATCGTTGGGGGATAGATGGACTTTTATCACGGTTTCGGGGGAAGTAGTGCTCATTTCCTTTTTGACAGTCAGGCAGAACTGGATATCATCTCCCCGGGAATAGACCTTTTGGCCGGAGATGAACCGGTTCAGTCCGGGATATTTGGCCAGGGCTCTGCAATAGCCTGCAAGGAAGACGTGCATGATGCCGAAGCTGGAAAGACCCTCCCGGCGCTTCTGCCGGATATAGCGGTCCACATTGCTGATTTCAAAGGCTTCCTCAAAGGAATTGGTGGAGCTGTTGCGGGTGACCATGATGTAAGGGGAGACTTGATCCATGGCAGCAAGGGAGCGGATTCTCCGGCCGTCACAGCGGTCACCCCATCTGCGGTGGTATTGTCCCGCAGGATGTACCCGGACTGCGAAGGTCACAAGCAGACAGCCAAACAGTGCCGCAATATCCGAATGAATGCGGACAAAGCCGTCCAGATTTCTGGAAATCAGAACCTGCTTGTTATTGTACAGAACGGTGGCCAATGCGGATGCAAGCAGTAGCGGCAGGAACCAGACCCACTTCTGCCGGCTGCCGGAGACGATCTCCCCGTAAACCAGGGAAAGAAAAATCAGCGCAATCCAGAAAAGCCAGATGTAGAGCTTCCCCTGTACGTTGTTTGCCACACAGATGGCGCAGTAAACGGACATCATGCAGACGGGAATGGAGGTTCTGTAAAAGCACTCCTTTCCGTCCATCAGCACGATGGCAAGATACAAAATGGTTGCTGCCACCGGAAGCACGATCTGCCCCCAAAGCCCTACGGTGCCTGCGTGACGGGTGAAGCCGAAGACCACAATCCTCGCCACGGCGGAATACACAAGGCATGCCGCCATCAGCCAGGTGAAGATATTTTTCTTACTGACATACAGATGAATCTTCTTTTCCATCTTACTTATCCTCGTCTTGCTATTGGTTCAGTTCCCGCTTCACAGCCGCAATGAAATCGGGATTGGTTCCGCAGCAGCCTCCCAGCAGGAGCGCGCCGTTGTTTGCGCATTGCTTCATGATTCCGGCGAACTCGCCAGGGGAAAGATTGTATTCGGCAACGCCCTCCTGGTTGATGACCGGAATTCCTGCGTTGGGCTTGCAGATCAGGGGCAGGGAAGTGTACCTGCGCAGCTTGCTTACCAGGTAGGGGGTCATCATGTCCGCGCCTACACAGTTGAAGCCCACTGCATCCGCGCCCGCTTTCTCCAGCTCGTGGAGTACCTTTCCGGCATCTGCCCCGGAAAACAGGGAACCGTCTGCCTGCATGGTGAAGGAGAACATCACCGCACCGGCACATTCCAGCTCTGCGGCGGTCAGGATGGCTTCCGCTTCCTGGGCGTAGAGAAGCGTTTCCCCAACCAGCAGATCGGCGCCGCCTTCCATCAGACCATGAATTTGGCGCCGGTAATTTTCCACCAGGGTGTCAAAGCAATCCGGATTCCAACTCTCGCAGAAGGTGGCCAGAGTGGTCAGGTCACCGGCAATCAGGCATTCGGGGGCCGCGGAGCGACTCAGCGCCACCAGGGCTTCGTTGATTTTCTCTGTTTGGCTGTCGAGTCCGACTGCTTTCAGGGCAATGGGTTGGGCCTGGAAAGTGGGAGCATAGATGATCTGAGAACCGGCGTTGGCGTATCCTCGCTGGAGCTGCACCAACGGTTCCGGGTTTTCCATCACCCAGACTTCCGTACAGCACCCCTTGGGCATACCGGCATTGCGCAGATTGGAGCCGGTGGCGCCGTCCAGGAAATGAATTCCCTGGGATAAATATTGACGAAATTCCTGCTTTGTTAACATAGATTTCCTCCGTGCTTATGGACAAGTGTCTTTGTGTAGCGGAGTAATTATATAATATTTCTTTCGAAAATGCAATATTGATTGACCTTTTGGATAAAATCTGATACGATATGAAAAATGCCAACAAAGGAGTTGTATCAGTATGAACAAAACAACCCTGCGTAAGTATGCCAATCTGATTGTCCGCTGCGGCGCCAACGTGCAGAAGGGCCAGACTGTGATTATTTACGCCGATCTGGATCAGCCTGAGTTTGTTCAGATGGTAGTGGAAGAGGCCTACAAAGCCAAGGCTTCCGAAGTCATCGTCCAGTGGAACTATCAGCCTCTGGGAAAAATCCACTACCGTTACCGCACCGTCAAGAGCCTGGGTACCGTGAAGGAATGGGAGAAGGCCCGCCTGGAGTACTACTGTGAGACGCTGCCTGCCCGCATCCATCTGATTTCCGAGGACCCGGACGGCATGAAGGGCATCAACATGGAGAAGGTTGCCAAGGCAAGAAGAATGTCCTACCCCATCCTCAAGCCCTACCAGGATCGTCGGGAGAACAAGGAGCAGTGGTGCATCGCTGCCGTTCCCGGTGCCGCCTGGGCCAGAAAAGTATTCCCCGGCATGAGAACCAGCACTGCCATGGAAAAGCTATGGGAGGCCATTCTGTTTACTTCCCGGGTGAATGACGATCCCATCGAAGCCTGGAAGCAGCACAATGAGGACTTGGCTGCCCGGTGCCGCTACCTGAACGATCTGCACATCCGTTCTCTGCATTACACCGCCGACAACGGTACAGACTTTACCGTAGGCCTGATTGCTGAGAGCCAGTTCTGCGGCGGTGGAGAGACCAGTCTGCAAAACATCTTCTTCAATCCCAATATCCCCACAGAGGAATGCTTCATTTCTCCCAAGCGGGGAGAGGCGGAGGGCATTGTCTACTCCACCAAGCCCCTGTCCTTTCGGGGCCAGCTGATTGAGAATTTCTCCATCCGATTTGAAAACGGTAAAGCGGTGGAGGTCCATGCTGAGAAGGGCGAGGAACTGCTGAAGACCATGATCGAAATGGACGAAGGCGCTGCTTACCTGGGCGACTGCGCGCTGGTGCCCCAGGCCAGCCCCATTGCCGAAAGCGGCATCCTGTTCTACAACACCCTGTTCGATGAGAACGCTGCCTGCCACCTGGCGCTGGGCATGGGTTTCGCCGATACCATCAAGGACTTCCACAACAAAACCCTGGAAGAGTGCCGCGAGCTGGGCATCAACGATTCCATGATCCACGAGGATTTCATGATCGGCTGCGACAGCATGGACATCGATGCCACCTGCGCCGATGGCCGTGTGGTTCCCATTTTCCGGGGCGGCAATTGGGCTTTTTGAGAAAAAATAAAATTTTTTGAAAAAACACTTGCAATCTGTCTACGGGTGTGATATTATAACCGGGCGATTGAAGATTGCTGGGGCTGTTATGCCCTTTAACTGATAAGAAAGAGGTGAACGAAATGAAGGAAGGTATCCACCCCAAATATGAACAGACCACGATTCGCTGTGCTTGTGGCAACGTCTTTACGACCGGCTCCACCAAGAAGGACATTCGTGTTGAGATCTGCTCCAAGTGCCACCCTTTCTATACCGGCAAGCAGAAGCTGGTTGACACCGGTGGACGTGTTGATCGCTTCAACAAGCGTTTTGGCCTGAAGTAAGAAACGAAGTCCGCACTACGTTCGCGTGGTGCGGGCTTTTCTTATTTTGTTTCCTTTTTCTTGCCCGCACTGCATGGAATGTGGTATAGGAAACCAAATGTGTCCCAGAGTTTACGGAGGATTTTTATGGAATTGAATTTGCAGCAGCATACGCAGGAACGGGCAGTGCTGGTCGGATTGAACGCCGACTGCTTTACAAAAGAACAGACCGCCACGGACGAGACGCTGGAAGAGCTGGAGGCTCTGCTGGAAACAGCCGGCGGCTTCTGCACCGCCAAGGTGCTGCAGAACCGTCACGCGCCCGATTCCCATAGCTTTATCGGCGAGGGAAAGGCCCAGGAGGTCCGAATGCTGGCGGAGGCCACCGGTTCCACCATGGTGATTTTTGACAACGAACTTTCCCCGGGAAATATCCGCGCCCTGGAGGAAATCATCGGCGTTACCGTCCTGGATCGGAGCGCTCTGATTCTGGATATTTTTGCCCAGAGAGCGAAAACAAAAGAAGGCCGCCTCCAGGTGGAGCTGGCCCAGTATCAATATCTGCTGCCCCGGCTGTCCGGCATGGGCAGCAGCCTGTCCCGTCAGGGTGGCGGCATCGGCACCAGGGGCCCCGGTGAAACCAAGCTGGAAAGTGACCGCCGTCACATCCGGGAGCGAATCTACCGGCTGGAAGACGAGCTGGAGCAGGTTCGCCAGGTACGAAGCGTCCAGCGGGAACGGAGAATGAAAAATTCTGTCCCTGTGGTGGCCATTGTGGGCTATACCAACGCCGGAAAATCCACCCTGCTGAACAAGCTTACCGGTGCCGGAATCCCGGCCAACAACCGTCTGTTTGATACCCTGGACACCACTTCCCGCCAGCTTTCCGTTTCCGATAACCTGGATGTGGTGCTCTCTGATACCGTTGGGTTTATCGCGAAGCTTCCCCATCATCTTGTGAACGCCTTCCGGGCCACGCTGGAGGAACTGGAGTATGCCGATTTGCTTCTCCATGTGATTGATTCCTCCGATCCCAACCGGGAGGAGCACATTGCCGTGGTGGATAAGCTGATTGCTCAGCTGGCAAAGCCGGGTACCCCGGTGCTTCGGTGCTACAACAAGGCGGACCTGGTTTCCAGGGAAGAAATTCCCACCGGGGAGGATGTGGTGGCTATCTCCGCTGCCAAGGGCACCGGAATGGAAGAGCTGCTCCGCGGTATTGAGAATGCTCTGGGCCGGGCCCGGCACCATGTCCTGTTGTGTCTGCCCTATTCCATGGGAGGCCAGGTGGAGACCCTGCATAATAATGCCCAGGTAAAAAATGTGGATTATACTGCCGATGGCATTGAAATGGAAGTCGTTTTAGACGATATTTTATACGGAAGACTGCGCCAATTTGTGACGAAGGAGTGCTGAGCCTTGGAGGAATACCTGGTACCCACCGATTTTGGGGAGGATGAATTTATCGAAAAGAAATCCCGCTTTATCGGGCGGGTCTGGCCGGTGGAGACCGAAGAGGAAGCACTGGCCAAAATCCAGGAAATGAAAAGGCAGCACTATGATGCCACCCATAACTGCTGGGCCTACATCATTCATGACGGCCCCGTCCGTTTTTCCGACGATGGAGAGCCCGGCGGTACCGCGGGAATGCCCATGCTTCAGGTGCTGCAGCGGGAAGGTCTGAGTAACATTGTCTGTGTTGTCACCCGGTACTTTGGCGGCATTCTGCTTGGCGCGGGCGGGCTGGTACGGGCCTATACAAAAGGCGCGAAAATCGCCGTGGATGCGGCAGGGAAATCCATGAAACGGGTGTGGACGGTTTTGTATGTACCCTGTCCATACACCTTTTATGAGCGGGTAAAGCTGGAAACCGAGAGCTTCGGCGGAATCATCCGCAGCACGGAATTCGGAGCGGAAGTAGAACTGGAAATCCTGTTCCCGGAGGCACAGGTGCAGCCCTTTTTGCAGCGGCTGACAGACATGACCTCCGGCACTGTGGAGGGAATGGAAACCGGACAGGAATACCGGGCCTTCCCCATTGCATAGGAGGGAAAACCATGACTGTGAGAGAAGAACTGGAATATCAGGAGCATCGCAGACTCAATCCCCTTGCCGCCTTTGCGGACCAAAGCTCCGGCCGCCCCAGACCGGAAACGCCTTCGGAAAATGATGTGCGCACCTGTTACCAGCGGGATAATGACCGCATTGTCCACAGCAAAGCGTTCCGCCGGCTGATGCACAAAACCCAGGTATTCCTGCGCCCGGAGGGAGACCACTACCGGACCAGAATGACCCACACCCTGGAAGTGACCCGAATTGCCCGTACCATGACCCGGGCCCTTGGGTTGAATGAGGATCTGGCGGAGGCCATTGCCATGGGACATGACCTGGGCCACACCCCCTTCGGTCACGCCGGAGAAGCGGCACTGTCCGCCTGCCTGGGAAAACCCTTCCGCCACAACGAGCAGAGCCTGCGGGTGGTGGATTTTCTGGAAAAAGACGGCAAGGGCCTGAACCTGACCAATGAGGTCCGGCTTGGCATTCTGGGCCACACCGGTGACTATATCCCCGAAACATTGGAAGGGCAGATCGTCCGCCGCTCCGACCAGATCGCCTATGTCAACCATGATATTGACGATGCCGTCCGTGCCGGAATCCTCAGTGACAGTGATTTGCCCCGGGACATTGTGGCGGTGCTGGGGTCTACTCATAAAGAGCGCATCAACACGCTGGTGTGCGATCTGATTTTTACCTCTCGAGAGGCTGGGGCAATTTGCCTGACGCCTGGGGTAGACAAGGCACTGAAGGACCTGCGCTGCTTTATGTTTGACCGGGTTTACCGGAACCCTGTCGCCAAAGGGGAGGAGAGCAAGGCGAAGGCCATGCTCCAGAAGCTGTTTGAATACTACATTACCCACCCGGAGGCCCTTCCGGCGGATTTTCAGCCCCAGCTCAGCTTCGACGGCATGGAGCGCACGGTCTGCGATTACATTGCCGGGATGACCGATAACTACGCGGTAAATAAATTTACTGAGCTTTTCGTTCCGGCAGGGTGGAATATCCGGGGATAATGTGATACAATATCGGGAAGAGAGGAGGGGGGAGAATGGCTTTTCCACCGTCATTTTTGGAGGAACTGTCTGCGCGGAATCCCATAGAGGAAGTTGTGAGCCAGTATGTGAATCTGCGGCGTTCCGGCTCCAACCTGTTCGGTCTGTGTCCATTCCATGGGGAAAAGACCGCCTCCTTCTCTGTAAATCCCGAAAAAGGCATCTATTACTGCTTTGGCTGCCACAAAGGCGGAAGTGTTATCAATTTTCAGATGGAGATTGAGGGTCTGAGCTATCCCGATGCCGTCCGTGCCCTGGCCAAACGGGTGGGGATGGAAGTGCCGGAGGATGCCCAGTATCAGAACCGCTATCAGCAGCAGGAGCGGCTGTGGGCACTGTCCAAAGAGGCGGCACGTTTTTTCAATGCCCAGCTTTACGGCCCTGCCGGTGCTGAGGGATTGGCCTATGCCCAGAAGCGTGGGATGCCCAAATCCATCCTCACCAAATTCGGCATCGGTTTTGCCCCCAACAGCTGGTCGGCCCTGTGCGATGCCATGCTGGCCAAGGGATACACCGAAGAGGAGCTGAAGCAGTCCGGCCTGGCCTCCACTTCCCAGAAAACCGGGAAAATCTACGACCGGTTCCGCAACCGGCTAATGTTTCCCATTATCGATGTCCGCGGGAATGTGATCGGCTTCGGCGGCCGGGTCATGGACGATTCTACGCCCAAATACCTGAATTCCCCGGAAACGATTATTTTCAATAAACGAAAAAACCTTTTTGCTTTGAATCTTGCCAAGAAAACGAAATTGGGCTACATGATTCTGGTGGAAGGATATATGGATGCAGTTGCGCTGCATCAATACGGCTTTGACTGTGCGGTGGCCTCGCTGGGTACCTCTCTGACAGAGGAGCATGCGGCATTGCTGTCACGGTATACCGAGCAGGTCATGCTGATCTACGACGGGGACGAAGCCGGGCAGAATGCCACCAAGCGGGCCATTCCCATGCTGGAAAAAGCGGGCCTGCAGGTGAAGGTCCTGCAAATGCGGGATGCCAAAGACCCGGATGAATTCCTGAAAAAATTCGGAGCGGACCGGTTCCGTCTGCTGCTGGAGGAATCCTCCAACCGGGTGGAATACCAGCTTCGTGCCATTCAAAAGAAATATGATTTGCGGGAAGATGATCAGCGTGTCCAATTCATCTCGGAGGCGGCGGAATTCATCAGTTCCCTGGGCAATGCGGTTCAGCGGGAAATTTACGGTGGCCGGGTTGCAGAGGCTGCCGGAATCACTCCCGAATCCATGAAGATAGAGGTCAACAAGGCTTTTAAGCGTCGGATTGCCCGGGAAAAGAAAAAACAGGAGAGAATTGATCTCTCTCCCGCGGCCAACCTGCAGCCCAAGGACCGGCACATCCGCTACGACAACATCAAATCCGCCGTGGCGGAGGAGGGTGTCATTGCCATGCTCCTGCGGGAACCTGCGCTGCTGGGGGCTTGTGACTCTATTTCACCGGAGTTCTTTTCTTCCCAGCTGTTGAGCCGGGTTTTCGATCAGCTGGTCCGGAATTATCAGCAGGGGATTGAGATTTCTCTGGCGGCACTCACTGATTTTACCCCGGAGGAAATGTCCCACCTTGCGCTCATCGTCCAGCGGCACGATGGACCGGTGTCTGAACAGGCACTGTCGGATTGTATCCGTATTATCCGGACAGAGCATCAGATTCAGACTACAAAATCCGAACAAAATAATGACGAGCTCCTGTCCTATCGAAAACAGCTGCTCGCCCGTAAAGGACTTAAAACATGACTGAAACCATTGAACGGATGACGGAATCCACATTGGATGACGACCTCCATCAGTATCTGAATGAAATCCGGGGTATCCCCCGGCTCACACCGGAGCAGGAGCGGGATCTGGCCAAGCGCTGCGCAGCCGGGGATGAGGCCGCCATCCGCCAGATGGTGAACGCCAATCTCCGCCTTGTGGTTTATATCGCCAGGGAATACGCCGGACGGGGCGTGGCGCTGATGGACCTGATTCAGGAGGGCAGTATCGGACTGCTTGTTGCCGCCCGGAAATTTGACTATACAAAAGAATATCGCTTTTCCACTTATGCCACCAAGTGGATTCGCCAGGGCGTTACCCGCTGCCTGATGAACAACAGCGGCATCATACGGGTTCCGCTGCACACTGCGGAAAGAATTCGCAAGGTGGAAGCGGCCCGGAACCTTCTGAAGCAGCAATATGGAACGGACCCCACCTCCGAAGAAATTGCGCAGCAGGTGGGTATGCCTGTTGCGAAGGTGGAGGAGCTGCTCAGCCTGTCTCCTGACGTGTGCTCCCTGGATGTACTTACCGGTGACAGCGATAAAAATACCTTGGGTTCCATGCTGGAGGATCTGGATGCCCTCCAGCCCCAGGAAGCGCTGGTGCGTCAGGAGCTGGAAACAATGATGCAGAAAATGCTCAGCTCTCTCACGGATCGTCAGAGGCAGATTCTCTGTCTCCACTTCGGGCTGGAGGATGGAGTGGAACACTCCCTGGAGGAAATCGGTAAACTGCTGGGCATTTCCAAGGAGCGGACCAGGCAGATCGAGCGCCAGGCCATGGACAAGCTCCAGGCAATGGGCACCAGTATGGGATTGGAGGATTTTCTGGAATGATCGATATTCAATTCGAACAAAGCCCCTGGGAGGCTTATTTGAATTCCTGTAAAAACGGTGCGTCCATCTCCGCTTGGAATCTGATTTCCATGCTGGAAGATGAGGACGATGAAGCGGTGGAGGATGCATTCCGGACCATCCAGGAAAAGCGGTTGAATTTGGATATTACCGCCCTGCCGAGAACCATCGCCGCGGGCCAGGCGGCCCAGCGGCTGAAGCAGGAAAAGGAATATGTACAAAAGGGGCTGAACCCTTCCGACATGGAAGAAAATGACCCGCTGCGTCTGTACCTGGAGGAAATCGCCGGGATTCCTGCCTATGGGGAAGAAGAACTTCTGGCGGAGAAACTGCTGTCCGGCGACGAAAAGGCTGCCGAAGCCCTGACCAATTCCGGTCTGGGTCGGGTGGTGCAGATGGCAAAGGAATTTGCCGGCTGGAATGTTCTTCTGCTGGATCTGATCCAAGAGGGCAGTGTGGGATTGTGGGAAGCCATTCAAAGCTACTCCGGCGGTGATTATGCTGCCCATCGTGACAGAATGATTCGCACGGCCCTTGCCAAATCCGTCATCTTGCAGGCCAGAAGCAATGGAATCAGTCAAAAAATGCGCCAGTCTCTTCAGGACTATCGCAGCACCGATGAAAAGCTCCTGATGGAGCTGGGGCGAAACCCCTCTCTGGAGGAAATTGCAGAGGGAATGAAAATCAGCAGGGAAGAGGCGGAGTGCATCAAAAAGATGATGGATGATGCCATACTGCTGAACCAGGCGGAGCAGCTGACCCAGTCCAAGGAAGAAACGCCGGAGGACGATCTGGCGGTGGAGGACACGGCTTATTTCCAGATGCGTCAGAGAATCGGTGAGCTGCTTTCTCAGCTGAACGAACAGGATGCTCAAATCCTCACGCTGCGCTTCGGCCTGGAGAAAGGCCGTCCCATGAGCGCCGAAGAAGTGGGACGAACCTTGGGCATGACTTCCGGGGAGGTTTCCCGGCGGGAGATTGCAGCGCTTGCAAAACTGCGTACCGAAAAATAATCTGAAAAGGATGGAGATCATGATGAAAAAAATTTCCGTGGCCATCGACGGTCCTGCCGGAGCGGGGAAGAGCACCATTGCCCGCCGGCTTGCGGCGGAATTGGGCTATCGCTATGTGGATACCGGTGCTATTTACCGCACGGTTGCCTATTTTATGGACCTGTGGGGTGTCAGCCCTAAGGATGTGGATGGGGTAAACCGCTATATTGACGAGCTTACCATCGGAATTGAATATGATGAAGACGGCCTGCAGCACATGATCATGAACGGTATGGATGTCACAGAGGACATTCGCACCCAGGAAATCTCCCAAAAGGCCAGCCTGATTTCGGGCCACGCCTGTGTGCGGGAAATGCTGCTGGACATGCAGCGGGATCTGGCCAATGCGTATGATGTGGTTATGGATGGCCGGGACATCGGTACGGTGGTTCTGCCCAAGGCAACTGTGAAGATTTTCCTGACCGCTTCCGCCGAGGTACGGGCAAAGCGCCGCTGCAACGAGCTGTTGGCCAAAGGCCAGAAGGCAAAGTACGAGACGGTTCTGAAGGAAATCCAGCAGCGGGATTACCAGGATACCCATCGGGAAATCGCCCCGCTGAAAATGGCCCGGGACAGCATCAAGGTGGATACCTCCGAGATGAATATTGAGGAGACGGTTGCGGCACTTTTGAAAATTATCCGGGAGAAGACAGCACCATGAGCGTTACGGTAGCCAAAAGTGCCGGCTTTTGCTTCGGCGTCAGCCGGGCGGTGGAACTGGTGGAAACAGCGGCAAAGGAAGGAAAGCATACGCTTACCCTTGGCCCCATCATCCACAACCGCCATGTGGTGGAGCGTTTTCAGAAGATGGGCGTCCAGGTCATTGAGCAGCCGGAGCAGGCTCAGCCCGGCGATACCGTAATCATCCGCTCCCATGGTGTCAGTCGGGAAGTTTACGAAAGGCTGGAAAAGCAGGGGGCAGAAATCATCGACGCAACCTGTCCCTTTGTAAAACGGATCCATAACCTGGTGGCACAGGCAGAGGAAGCCGGACAATTGCCCATCATCATCGGCACACCCACCCACCCGGAGGTGGAGGGAATTGCCGGCTGGTGCACCCGGTGCAAGGTCTTTGCCGATGCGGAATCTCTGGAAAAATGGGTCGTGGAGAAACACATTTCCTCCGATTTGCCAGTTTGTATGGTTTCACAAACCACCTCCACAGAATTTTTGTGGAAAAAATGCGTCCAATTTGCAAAAAAACAGTTTACTTACTTGAAAACATTTGATACAATATGTAGAGCAACAGAGTGTAGGCAAAGTGAAGCATCCGCGTTAAGCCAAAGATGTCAGGCAATGGTCGTTGTAGGAGATCTCAAAAGTTCCAACACAGGCCGTCTTGCGATGATTTGCCGTGAACACTGCGAAAAGGTTGTCCTGGTGGATAACGCATCCGAGCTGGACAAAGACTTTTTCCGTGGTGTGTCTGATGTTGGAATCACTGCTGGTGCGTCGACACCGGCGTGGATTATAAAGGAGGTCAACAAGACTATGAGCGAAATTACCAATGTTGAGGCTGTGCAGGAGGAGAACTTTGCCGAGCTTCTCGAGCAGTCCATCAAAACTTTAAATACAGGAGATAAGGTTGTTGGAACCGTTACCGGTATTAGCAATACCGAGGTCCAGGTCGATCTGGGCACCAAGCATGCTGGTTACATTCCCTATGACGAAGTCAGCGCTGATTCTTCTGTAAAGCCTGAAGACGTGCTGAAGGTGGGCGACGAGATCGAGGTCTTTGTCGTTCGCGTCAACGATCAGGAAGGCACCGTGCAGCTGTCCAAGAAGAAGCTGGACGGCCTGAAGGTGTGGGACGACATGGCTGGTTATGTTGAGAACAAGACCACCATTGATGCCGTGATCACCGAAGAAAACAAGGGCGGCCTGGTTGCCAATGTGAAGGGCGTCCGTGTGTTCATCCCCGCTTCCCAGTCCGGCATCGCTAAGGGTGGCGACATGGCCGCTATGGTTGGCAAGCCCGTGCAGCTGAAGATCACCGAGGTCAACCGCGCTCGCCGCCGTGCCATCGGTTCCATCCGCGCCGTTACCTCCGAGCAGCGCAAGGCCGCTCAGGAGAAGATCTGGAGCGAGATCGAGGTGGGCAAGCAGTACCATGGTACCGTCAAGTCCCTGACTTCTTATGGTGCATTCGTGGACATCGGCGGTGTGGATGGCATGGTTCACGTCTCCGAGCTGAGCTGGAACCGCATCAAGACTCCCGCTGACGTTGTCAAGGTTGGTGACGAAATCGACGTTTACGTCATCTCCTTCGACCCCGAGAAGCACAAGATTTCCCTGGGCTACAAGACCGCTGAGATGAACCCCTGGAACCAGTTCATGAGCAAGTACAGCGTGGGCGACGTGGTGGAAGCCAAGATCGTCAAGCTGATGACCTTCGGTGCTTTCGCCGAGATCCTGCCCGGTGTTGACGGCCTGATCCACATCTCTCAGATCGCTGACCGCCGCATCGGCAAGCCCGAGGATGTTCTGTCCGAGGGCCAGGTTGTCCAGGTGAAGATCACCGATATCGCTGAGAATAAGCGTATCTCCCTGTCCATCCGTGCTCTGCTGGAGCAGCCCGAAGAGGACGCAGAGTAAGCATTACCCGCATACCGGGGCAGGAAACTGCCCCGGTATTTTTGTAGAAAGGATAAGATCGTTATGGTAAAGCATATTGTTTTGTATAAACTGAAGGACGGTGTCAACAAAGCCGATGCGGTGAAATTGATCGCTTCCGTGCTGGAGCCCTTGGTTGGAAAGATTCCCGGCCTTCTCCATCTGGAAGTCCGCCAGGCCTACAATGGCATGGACTATGCCCTTTATTCCGAGTTTGAGAGCAGGGAGTCACTTTCCGCTTATGCGGTTCATCCCCTGCACCTGGAGGCAAAGACGCATTTTGCCCACCTGTTGGAAACCCGTGTGGCAGCTGACTACGATGTATAAGGAGAACTGCCATGAAAGCAATCGTTACCGTCGTGGGTAAGGACCGGGTGGGCATTATTGCCTCCGTCTGCACCCAGCTTGCCGCGTTTAACGTCAACGTTTTGGACATCAGCCAGACTGTTATGCAGGGTTATTTCACGATGATGATGGCCACTGAAATATCCCAGTGCAGCATTCCTGTGGCCGAGCTGGCAAAGCAAATGGAGCAGGTGGGCAAGGAGATGGGCCTGGCTATTCATGTGCAGCGGGAGGACATCTTCCAGGCCATGCACCGGATTTGAGGACGCGCCATGCTGAATCAAAAAGACATTCTGGAAACCCAGGCTATGATCGAGGAGCAGCACCTGGATATCCGTACCATTACCATGGGAATCAGCCTGCTGGATTGCTGCGACCCGGATCTGAAAACCTGCTGCGAGAAAATCTATCGGAAAATCACCCGCTGCGCCAAGGACCTGGTGAAGGTGGGCAACGAGATTGAAGCGGAATTCGGCATCCCCATTGTGAACAAGCGGATTTCCGTTACTCCCATTGCTTTGGTGGCGGGTTCCTGTGAGACGGATTCCTATGTGGAAATCGCCAAAACCCTGGATGCTGCTGCCAAGACCTGCGGCGTAAACTTCATTGGCGGCTTTTCTGCATTGGTGCAGAAGGGCGCTACTACCGGGGACTGGAAGCTGATCCGTTCTATCCCTGCCGCCATGGCTGCCACGGAGCGTGTCTGCGCCAGTGTGAATGTGGGCTCCACCAAGGCCGGAATCAATATGGATGCCGTTGCCGAAATGGGACGAATTATCAAGCAGGCTGCTGAAGCCACCAAAGATGACGGCTGCATGGGCTGCGCGAAAATTGTGGTGTTTGCCAACGCGGTGGAGGATAACCCCTTCATGGCCGGTGCCTTCCATGGTGTGGGTGAGCCGGAATGTGTCATCAATGTGGGCGTTTCCGGTCCGGGTGTGGTGCATCACGCACTGCAGAAGGTGAAAGGCCAGCCCTTTGACGTGGTGGCCGAAACCATCAAGAAAACAGCCTTCCAGGTGACCCGGATGGGCCAGCTTGTGGGCGTGGAAGCCTCCCGTCGTCTGGGTGTGCCCTTTGGCATTGTGGACCTGAGCCTGGCTCCCACCCCCGCTGTGGGCGACAGTGTGGCCCGCATTCTGGAGGAAATGGGCCTTGAGGTTTGCGGTACCCACGGAACAACTGCTGCACTCGCCATGCTGAATGATGCAGTGAAAAAGGGCGGTGTGATGGCCTCCAACCATGTGGGCGGCCTGTCCGGCGCCTTTATTCCCGTGTCCGAGGACGAGGGCATGATTGCCGCTGCCGAACGGGGCACTCTGGTAATAGACAAGCTGGAGGCCATGACCTGTGTCTGCTCCGTGGGGCTGGACATGATTGCTGTCCCCGGGGATACCAGCGCCGCCACCATCTCCGCCATCATCGCGGATGAGGCAGCCATCGGCATGGTCAATACCAAAACCACCGCTGTCCGCATTATCCCCGCACTGGGCAAAACCGTGGGCGACCGGGTGGAAATGGGCGGCCTGCTGGGAAGCGCGCCTGTCATGCCTGTCCACAGCGAGGGAAGCGACGCCTTCATCGCCCGGGGCGGCCGCATTCCCGCTCCGCTTCAGAGCCTGAAAAACTGATTCGATTCTTTTTTCAATTTTTTTGAGCCAGCCGTTTTCGGCTGGCTCTTATCCTATAAAAAACGATAGAACAAATTTCAGTTGTTGACATTACAGAACATTTGCTCTATAATATATTCAAACAAATAGATGAAAAAGATGGAAAATCAATGACAGAAGGGTCCATGGATTTTGATTCATCGAATCCAGCCATTTGAAGAAGGAGTGTTTTTGATGACAGAACTGGAAACCATGCAGCGTGCAAAGATGTTCATTGATCGGCTGGCGAATGGCCTTAACCCGCTGGACGGACAGCCGCTCCCGGAGGGAGAGATCGTCAATCATGTGAAAGTAGCCCGGTGTCTGTTTTACGTATCCAATGTGCTGCAACAGGTCATTCAAAATGGCGGGACTGTGGATAAGAAACCGAAGGGACCCAAAGAGCCGTTTTTTCTGGATGCAGCAGCCCGGTCAAAATTCCAGATATCCCAGAAACCCATTCCCATTACGGAAATCAGAGAAAGAATCAACAGCCTGATTGACTCGGATACCATGCTTCAGCTGAAGCATAAGAGTATCATCACCTGGCTGCTGAATGTTGGCATATTGAAAGAGGAGCCCGGCTTTGATGGAAAAATGAAGAAATACCCTACAGAAGCCGGGATTGGTATCGGTATCCAGCTGGAGCACCGGATGGGAATGCGCGGGAGTTATGATGTCATTGTTTACTCTCCCCAGGCACAGCAATTCATCCTGGATAATCTTGATGGAATCATTGTTTTGAATTGTCAGAAACCATCACGGTGAAAAGAGTATCGGCCGCTGCCCATTCAGGGATAAGGATTCCCATTATCCCGGTGCGGTAAATTTGCTGCTTTGAGGTAGATCCAATGACTGTCAGAGATGCCAAATATGAAGATATGAAACAGTTGGGGCGGATTATGTCTGTTTCATTCAAAACAGCTTTTTCGGGTTATATTTCCCCGCAGACACTGGAAGTTTCTGCCAATCAAGACAGCTGCATCATGCTTTTGGAGAGCGTTTTCCGGGAAGGAAAGATCCACTTTCTCATAGGTGAGGAAGGTGGGATGCTCTGCTGGCAGGAAGAGGAGGCCGGCGTGGAGATGATAGCGATTCATTCCCTCCCGGAAACCTGGGGTACTGGCCTTGGACACGCTATGCTCACAGAAGCACTGTGCCAAATTGGCGAAAAGCCTGTTTTTCTGTGGGTCTTCAAAGAGAATCACCGCGCCCGTCGATTCTACGAAAAACATGGGTTCCACTGGGATGGAACCGAACGTGTCAGCGAGTATGACGGTGCACCGGAAGTACGGTATGTGAAAGGGTAATACCTAGGGCAACACCGCACAATGGGAACTGCGAGCTTCGGCGGATCTTTTGTTCCAATCGTGCAGTATGAAAAATGGAAAACACATCCAGTATTCCCGCATTTTTCATACTTTCGCTTGGAACAAAATCTCTCGCCGAATCTCCTTGCCCCATTATGCTGTGTTGCCCTGGAATACGCCAGGGGGAAAAACAAAGACGGATGCAAAAAGCTGGGTCCCGGAGCATTCCGGGACCCAGTTTCCGTTTACCAGATTTCTTTCTTGCGCTGCTTGTTGGCTTTTGCGACGCCCTTGCTCCATTCCCGTTTGCGGCGGAGCATTTCCTCCTGGGAGGCTGCTTCTTCTTTCAGCTTCCGGTAGCTCTCCCACCGGGAAATGTCCAGTTCGCCTCTTTCAATGGCGGCTTTGATGGCACATCCGGGCTCTGCCTGGTGGGTACAATCGGAAAAGCGACACTTTCCGATAAACTGTTCTACATCGGAAAACGCATCAGCCAGACCCTCGGATACCTCCCACATGCCCAGCTCCCGCATACCCGGCGTGTCAATGATCATGGCACCGCTTTTCAGCCGAATGAGCTGACGATGGGTGGTGGTGTGGCGGCCTTTGGAATCGTCCTCCCGGATGCCGTTTACCGTCATGATCGTTTCACCGGCCAGAGCGTTGACCAGACTGGACTTCCCCACGCCGGAGGACCCCAGGAACACCAGGGTTTTTCCCGGCTGTAAATAGGCGTTCAGCCGCTCCAGGCCGTAGCCTGTCTGCGCGCTGACCACATGGGTGTTAACTCCGGAGGCTACACGCTCCACCTGGCAGATATAATCCCAGGTGTCCTCCACCAGGTCCGCCTTAGTCAGCAGAATCACAGGGGTGGCCCCGGACTGCCAGGCAAGGGTGAGATACCGTTCCAGCCGCTTGGGATTGAAATCCATGTTCAGCGACTGCATGATGAACACATAGTCAAAATTTGCCGCAACCGCCTGATCTCTGGGAATAGGCCCCGGCTCCCGGCGGGAGAAAAAGGTTTTTCGGGGTAGGGTGGAAATGATCTGACTGTCGCCGTTGGGAATATAGTTGATGGTCACAAAGTCTCCCACGGTGGGGAATGATTCGTTTCCGCAGTAGTATTCTTTGGTTTTCAGTCGGGCGTGGGTTACACCGTACTCACATACAATTTCATACCGTTCCTTGTGAACGGCGGTAACTCGGGCGGGGAGTCCGGGAAAATTTTCGGTATTTGGTACATAGCCGTAATCGGATAGATTCATGTTTTCTTTCCTCCAAATTCAGTTGTAATGGGTTTATAAGCGTCAATAATCTCATAGAACAACACTCCTTTCCATATCGCTAACTGAAAATGGGCGCAAAAATACCGCAGCAAAGCAGCCCTCGTAATGGGCGCATTCTGCGGCTTCCATATACACGAAAGGTTACTTAAAAACGGCGCAACAAATCAGAAGGCCATCGCCTCTGTTTTGATTCACGCCCATATTCAGTTAGCTGGTGACGACCTCACGAACAATCATACTTTAAGCTCCTTTCCCGCCTGCTTTTGCAGACATCTACAGTAGAACTATAACACCGAAAAGGCACCTTGTCAATCAGAAATCGATTCCCATTTTTTTATGGGAGAATCAGATGCGGACTTTACAAAACGGGACATTTTGTGATATGATACAAACAAATGAGCGATGATAGAAACCAAAGGATTTGGCAGGTGCTTTATGAGTAAAAAAGTGACGGAAGTGGTTGCGGCACTGATCTGGCAGGGAGAGTGCTTTCTCATTTGCCAACGGCCGGCACAAAAAGCCCGGGGGCTGCAATGGGAATTTGCAGGCGGCAAGGTGGAACCGGGGGAGACAAAAGAGCAGGCCCTGGTCCGGGAATGTCAGGAAGAATTGGGCGTTACTTTATCTGTGGGTACCGCGTTTATGGAGGTTAAACATGCCTATCCGGACATCACCATTCACCTGACGGTTTTCAATGCCGTGATTGCCCAGGGAAAACCTCAGAAATTGGAACACAACGATATTCGCTGGATTCATCCTGGGGAAGCGTCCCAATTTGAATTCTGTCCGGCGGATCGGGTGATTCTGGAAAAAATCATAAAGGAGCATCCGAATGGTTAGAGAATTAGTGCATGATCCCATTTTCCTGGCGCAGAAGTCCGAACCGGCATCGAAGGAAGACATTCAGGTTGCCCGGGACTTGCTGGATACGCTGGCAGCCTACAGGCAGACCTGTGTCGGAATGGCGGCCAATATGATCGGTGTCAGCAAACGGGTGATTGCCTTCGACAATGAGGGAACCTCTATGGTGATGCTGAACCCGGAAATCATCAAAGGAACAGGGGAGTACGAGACGCAGGAGAGCTGCCTGTCCCTGTTGGGTGGGCCCCGGAAGACAAAGCGGTACCAGAAAATCAAAGTGCAGTATCAGACAGTGGATTTCCAAATCCGACTGAAAACCTTCACCGGCTGGACAGCCCAGATCATCCAGCATGAGATTGACCATTGCAATGGAGTGCTGATATGAAAGCTTTCCCACGAAAAGAGCGGTATCTCGACGGGGAGCATTTAATCAGGGTTTGAATGCGTACACTGCATCGAAAAGACTGTGCAAAGTCTGGAGGGAACAATATGAAATTCACCAAGGAACAGATACAGGTAGAGCTGGATGCACTGCCGGAGCATTATAAAACCGGAGATGTGGATCGGTTGATTCGCAGGCTTGTGAAGCAAAAGGCGGACGTGTCACTGCTGCGTCCATATATCCTTACCGAACAGCAATTCCATAGAATCTATTTTTATGTATCTCTGGATCAGATCAAAGATGTGAATGAACGCATGGCATTCATCCATGAAAACTTGCTTTTTTCCGACTGGTGGCATACGGATCAGATCATTTCTTATGTGGCAGATCTGGATTTTGATTCCGCATTGGCGTACGCAAAGGAATACATCCGTCACGAAGATCCTTTCATCCGTCGCTGGGGGTATGTGCTGTTTATCTCCCGGCTGTGCAAAGATCATGCGGCTCAGCTTTTGCCGCTGATGCACGATGATGAGCATTACTATGTCCAAATGGCCCAGGCCTGGCTTGTTGCGGAGCTGGCGGTATATGAGCCGGAAGCGGTGTACGAATGGTTTGGGGAAAATGATTTAAGGTATAACATTAACGGTAAAGCAATTCAGAAAATTTGCGATTCCTTCCGGATTGAAAGGCAATGGAAGCAGAAATTCAAAGAACTCCGTCCGGAATTGAGGGAGCGGAGGTAGCCTGATTTCCAATGGTGATTCTGCTATGTTGATGCGTTCATGCCGGTTGCGGCCTGCCATCAGACCATAAGCTGAGGACTTATAACGGCGGATAGCTTGCCAAAGGGTGGTTCAGAAGCCGCATGATTTCCAGTTCATCCAGGGCATCGTGGAATGCATTGTGTGTTTCGCTGTATGTATGCTTTTCGGAGAGCATGCGCAGCATGGATTCCACGCTGTAGCCCCGCTTCAGGCGGCCGGTGCTGTAGCAGTCGGCACAGGCGGGAATTTTGGGATTGTGCTGGCGGTAGATGGCCAGGCGCATGATATCATGCCACTGAAAGCACCGAAGCTCCGGGAGATGATTTCGGTCGAAGCAGGCATTGTAGGCGAAAATGGAAGAAATACCATGCTGCTGCAGCCAGGTGCGCAGCTCATCCAATGCTTCTGCGCGGGTGCAGAGAATGGGCTCCACCGGTGTATCCAGGAACAATGTACCAGAATACATTCCGCCAACCGCGCACTCTATGGGAAGAACGTGGTATTTGGCTTCCACCGGCTGAAAGGAATTTGCATCCGCAATCACGGTGCCAATGGACATGACCTGGTCGGCCCAGTTTGTTTCGGTGTCAATGACGGCAAATTCTGCCATATTTCTGTCTCCTTGATTATCTTCACAAATTCAATTTTTAGAAGTATCATATATGAAAGAAACCAAATTGTCAATGGAGGGAACAAAATGGAACGTGTATGTCAATTTTTGAAAGAAGCCGGCATATATTACCTGGCAACTATGGAGGCAGACCAGCCCCGTGTTCGCCCTTTTGGAACAGCCCATGTTTTTGAGGGAAAACTGTACATCCAGACCGGGAAAGTCAAGCCTGTGTCCAAACAGCTCATGGCCAATCCCAAGGCGGAGATCTGCGCTTTTCATGCCGGGACCTGGGTACGTATTTCCGGGGAACTCGTGGAGGATGATCGGGTGGAAGCCCGGAAATCCATGCTGGACGCCTATCCCAGCCTGCGAAAGATGTATGACGAAAACGACGGCAATACACAGGTATTTTACTTCAAAAATGCCACCGCAACCTTCTCTTCCTTCACCGCCGCACCGGAAACCATCCAGTTCTGAACCATCGGAATACCGCAGAAAGGAGCGGACAAGATGTTCGGAAGAAAAATAAAAAAGTGTTCCTATGACCGGGAAAATTTGCGGCCTGCGATTCGTTCCAGCATCTGTTCCGGCGAGCAGGTAGCTGGCTTTAAGAATATCCATACCGGGAAATTCAGTGAGGTCATGCTGCTCCGCAACGACAGAG
>JALFGI010000037.1 GCA_022777455.1 Clostridiales bacterium
GCCTTCCTTAGCCATGAGCTGGGCGTAGGCACCGGCAGAGCGAACCAACTGGGCGCCGCGGCCGGGATGCATCTCGATATTGTGGATCACAGTACCAACGGGGATGTTGGCAATGGGCAGGCAGTTGCCGGGCTTGATGTCAGCGGAGGCGGAGGAGATAACCTGGTCGCCGGCATTCAGACCGTAGGGGGCCAGAATGTAGCTCAGGGTCTCGTCCTCATACTTGATCAGAGCGATGAAAGCGGAGCGGTTGGGATCGTACTCGATGCGCTGCACGGTGGCGGGCATATCAACCTTCTGGCGCTTGAAGTCGATCACGCGGTACTTGCGCTTGTTGCCGCCGCCCTTGTGGCGGACGGTGATGTGACCGTAGGAGTTGCGACCTGCATTCTTCTTGAGGGTCTCAACCAGGCTACGCTCAGGTTTTGCCTTCTTATCCACACCGTCGAAAGCGGAAACAGTCATGTTTCTGCGGGCCGGGGTGTAAGGCTTGAAAGTTTTAATAGCCATTTGCGTTTCTCTCCTTTATTGAGATTGGTTTAGACCATACCCTCGAAGAACTCGATGGTCTTGGAATCGGCAGTCAGGGTGACGATCGCCTTCTTGTAGTCAGGACGCTTGCCCACGGGATAAGCGCCGGTGCGCTTGGCCTTACCCTGCATGCGGACGGTGTTGACCTTGGCGACCTTCACACCAAAGATCTGCTCGATGGCAGCTTTGATCTCGGTCTTGTTGGAGTCAACGTCCACCATGAAGACGTACTTCTTATCAGCGACAGCCTCCATGGACTGCTCGGTGATGACAGGTCTTCTGATAATATCGTAAATGTTCTTCATTATGCGAATACCTCCACGATCTTGGCCAGGGAAGCCTGATCCACAACCAGCTTGTCGGCGTGCAGCACGTCGTAAACATTCAGCAGGTTAGCGAAGGTGACCTCGCAGCCGGCGATGTTGCGGCCGGACTTCACAACGTTCTGGTCAGCCTCGGCGGTAACCACCAGAGTCTTGGTGGTGCAGCCAACGGCGTTCAGGAATGCAGCGAACTCCTTGGTCTTGGGAGCGGCCATCTTGATGGCGTCGATGACGACAACGGCCTGCTCGGCGGCCTTGGCGCTCAGGACGCTCTTCAGAGCCAGGCGCTTCGCCTTCTTGTTCATGGCGTAGCTGTAATCCCGGGGCTTGGGAGCAAACACGATACCACCGTGGGTCCACTGGGGAGCGCGGGTGGAACCCTGACGGGCGCGGCCGGTGCCCTTCTGACGCCAGGGCTTGCGGCCACCGCCGGAAACCTCAGCGCGGGTCAGAGCGCTCTGGGTGCCCTGGCGCTTGTTGGCCAGGTGATTCTTGACTGCGTCGTGAACGACGGCAGCGTTGGGCTCAATGCCGAACACAGCTTCGGGCAGTTCGATCTCGCCAACCTGCTTGCCAGCCATATTGTAAACTTTCGTAAGCATGATTTAAGATCTCCTTTCCTTAGCCTCTTGCGGAAGCCTTCTGGGGATTTCTGCCGGAAGCCTTCTGCGGGTTCTTGCTGATGCCGGTCTCCACGTTCTTGACCTTGTTGTTCTTCACGGTGTTGCGCAGGTAAACCAGGCCGCCCTTGGGGCCGGGAATGGCGCCGCGAATGACGATCATGTTCAGCTCGGCGTCAACCTTCACAACGTCCAGGTTCTCGATGGTGACCTGCTCGCAGCCCATCTGGCCTGCGCCGATCTTGCCGGGGAAGATACGGGACTGGTGAGAGGAGGCGCCCATGGAGCCTGCGTGACGGTGGACAGGGCCGCCGCCGTGGGTCATGGGGGTACGGCCGGCGCCATAGCGCTTCACAACGCCCTGGTAGCCGTGGCCCTTGGTGATGCCGGTCACGTCGATCTTGTCGCCGGCAGCGAAGGTGTCAGCCTTGACTTCGTCGCCGACGTTCATTTCGGCAGCGCCGTCCAGCTTGAACTCCTTCAGGTACTTCTTGGGGGCAACGCCAGCCTTCTTCAGGTGGCCTGCCTCAGGCTTGCTGAGCTTGGATTCCTTCACGTCGCCGAAGCCCAGCTGGACGGCTACGTAGCCGTCGGTCTCAACGGTCTTCTTCTGAGTCACGACGCAGGGGCCTGCTTCCACGACGGTAACAGGGATCACCTTGCCGCTCTCATCGAAGATCTGGGTCATGCCCACTTTTTTGCCGATGATTGCTTTCTGCATGTTTGGTTTTCTCCTTTAATTAGGTTATTGGTTGACTTCTGCATTGGGACAAAAGCCAACATGACCCGTCCGCCCGATGCCAGACAGTGCGGGCAGCGGTAACTCCCGAGGGAATTACAGCTTTATCTCTATCTCAACGCCAGCGGGGAGATCCAGGCTCATCAGGGCCTCGATGGTCTTCTGGTTGGGGTTGAGGATATCGATCAGTCTCTTGTGGGTTCTGCGCTCGAACTGCTCACGGCTGTCCTTGTACTTGTGAACAGCGCGAAGGATGGTGACAACTTCCTTCTTGGTGGGCAGAGGGATGGGGCCGGAAACCTGTGCGCCGTTGCGCTTTGCGGTCTCCACGATCTTTGCAGCGCTGGAGTCGATCAGCTGGTGATCGTAAGCCTTCAGCCGAATGCGGATCATTTGCTGGTTTGCCATAGTTTTTGTTTCCTCCTTGATGTGACGTACTCAGTTGTGAGATGGCTGGGTACGGTCGAACTCTTCTGTCCGCGCCTCCGTGCGTATCATTCCAGGGCATGAAAATTGGCCGACAAGCGCCGACCATTCTTCTCTGCCTGGCGATATACGCCAGCGCAAAAGAAGCGTTCAGCCGCCCGATGACCGGACATACTCCGCAGAAGTTACCGCCATAAGACGCAATCTCCTGCATCATCGCATTGCGCATCGCAGAGTTTCCCCCCACACGCGCAGGGATATGATACCACCGCCCAAGCCAAATGTCAAGCATTTTTTCAGAATAATTTACAAAGATTCGCTGTCAAATTCGTGGATAATGGAGATTTTTTTGCTGTGGACACCTGTCCGCAGCAACAGGACATCCGGGGTAGTTTCTGCCCTTCCCGGAAAATGCTCTTCCCAATTATCCGATTTCGTTGTATAATCTATTTATATTATTGTAGTCCGCCCCCGGGGCGTTCTGAGGAGGTTACCCATGTCCGCTTCCCTGCTGACCCGGCTTGACCGGGAGAAAAACCGTTTCACCACCATTTTTCTCGCCACATTTCTCTGGGGGCTGGCCGCCCACGGCTATGCTCTGCTGAATTTCACCATCTCCCACGATTCCCTGAACGAATTCTGGGTCTTTCATTCCATGGGCTACTACTCCGGGTCGGTGGCCCAGTGGAAAATTGCCCTGGGTCGTTTCCTGACGCCGGTGTACCAGCTGCTGTTCCGGGGTGAAACCGTCGCTCCCTGGTATAGCGGAATGCTGGCCCTGGTCTGGATTGCCTTGGCCGTGTGGGTTACAGCCTGGGTCTTTGACATCCGGGAGCGCTGGCTGCTGATTTTCACCTGCGGCATTTTCACCGTCAACCTGTCCACGACCGCCTTTACCGCCACCTACCTGTCCGACCTGGATGCCAATATGTTTGCGGTACTGGCAGCGGTGTGCGCCGTATTCTTCTGGAAGCAGGGCGGCCGGCGTCAGCTGTTTGCCATCCCGATGCTGGTGGTCACCCTGGGCCTCTACCAGAGCTTGCTCTCCGTCTACATCAGCTTCGTGATTTTCCTGTGCATTCTCCGCCTGGCCGATGGCGACCAGGTGAAAGCCGTTTTCCCGGACGGCCTGCGGGCCATTGGGCTGATGGCTGTGGGCGGCGTTTTGTACCTTCTTCTGTCCAAAGCCGCCTGTGCTCTGGCGGGTCTGACCCTGACCCAGCAGGAGAACGGCCTGGCCAATATGCTGGGGGGAGACAGCAGCATCATTGCGCTGCTGATCACCACCTTCACCAGCTGGCTGAGTCTCTTTGCCATTGAGGCCCCCAGAATCAACGGCATTTTCAATGCCCTGCTGTTCCTCTCCGCCTTCCTCCTGGTGGTGGACATTCTGCGCAGCAAGCAGATTCCCACTGCGAACAAGGTGCTCATTCTTCTGCTGGGCATTCTGCTCCCCTTCGGTGCCAACGTCTCCACCTTTCTGAACAGCGGCAAGGTACACCTGCTGATGTTCTACGCCGCCTGGCTTCTGTACCTGCTGATTCTTCTGCTGTGCCGCCGGGTCAGTGACCGGAAGCCCAAAGCCCTTCTGCTGTGCAGCCTTCTGATCGGCCTGGTGCTGTTTTCCAACATCCGCTTTTCCAACCAGCTGCACACCCGCAAGGATCAGGAGCGGCAGGCTGCTCTGTCCCTGATGACCCGGGTCACCGACCGGATCGAACAGGCCGAAGGTTATGTCCCCGGGGAAACGGAGGTAGCCATCCTGGGCGCGCCGGATGTGGAACCGCTGTCCGGCTACGACCAGACCTACGAAATCACCGGCGCCATCTTCTCCACCCCCATCACCAACGAGGATTTTTACGACGCCTATTTCACCACCGTCCTGCAGAATCCCATCCGCCTGTGTGATTCCCAACGCCGGGAAGAATTGGCCGCTCAGGCCCAGGCTCTCCCCGCCTTCCCCTCCGCCGACTGCATCACCTGGATCGACGGTACCCTGGTGATCAGGCTTTCCTGAGCCCTTGGAAGAAAAAGGAAGTTAAAGTATTTTTAACACCATTGATTTTTCTGCCCATACCAATATATAATGCCTATATCGGTTCACCCCGCATACAAGTTGTTATTTGTTGCACAAGCCTTCGCAGGGGCGGCTGGTAGCCGCCCCGACGGTGGCGTGTACGATAAACAGCAATTTATCCCTTGTCCAAGCAAACCGATCAACACAACGAATGGAGGTCCATATGAAACGATTTTTTTGTCTGATTTTATCTGCGGTGCTGGCACTGTCCCTCATTCCCGCCGCCTTTGCGGATCTGGAGGGAGAACCCCAGCGGTGCATCGATCTGAGGCTGGAGTGCAATTCTTCCACCGGATACACCTGGCAGGCGGTATCCTCTGACGAGGAAATCGCCTATGTCCAGGACCTTGGCATCACCGCCCAGGAGGACAGTGAACTGGTGGGCGCTCCCGCCACCGCCGCTTTCCGCATCTGCGGCGCTGCCCCCGGTGAAACGGAAATCGCCTTCGCCTATGCCCGAAGCTGGGAGGATGAAGCGCCCGCCATCGCCTTCACCGTCCCTGTCACCGTGGACGAAGGTCTGAATGTGGCCGGGCTCAGCGAGATTGCCCTGCCCCGGGAAAAGGACACCGGCTGGAGCTTTGAAATGTCCGACGGCAGCATTCTGGAGGTAACGGACCAGGGCGGCGACGAAGGCGACCAGGTCTTCACCCTCGCGCCCCTGAAGAATGGCTTTGAGGAAATCACCTTCACCTGCTTCTCCCTGGAGGGTCAAAAGCCCGGCGTCTTTACCTACCGGATCATGACCGAGGGAGAAACGGCTTCCATTTATGAAATCGAGTACACTAGTGCCAAGGAAACGTTCGCCCCTGCCTTCCAGTTCACCACCACGGATTTGGAGGGCAACGAGGTCACCGAGCAGATTTTCGCCGGCCACAGCCTCACCATTTTGAATTTCTGGGAGCCCTGGTGCGGCCCCTGTGTGGCGGAAATGCCTTTCCTGGAGCAACTCAGCCAGGAATACACAGACAAAGGCATTCAGGTCATCGGCGTGTTTGCCACCCCGAATGCCGACGAGGATGTGCAGGCCGTGCTGGACAGCACCGGCGTGAGCTACCCCATTTTGCGCTATGTGAAGGAATTCGGCTTCATGCAGACCGGTTATGTTCCCACCACGGCCATCGTGGATGGCAACGGTACCATCGTACACGGTCCCTTCGCCGGGGCAATGAACTATGCCAGCTGGTGTGCCCTGATTGAGGAGCTGCTATGAAAAAGAATCTCCCCGCCCTGCTGACCCTGACTGCCGCAGCCGTGCTCATCGGCATCGGACTGTCCCAGGGGCAGAACGCCCAGGTGCTGGCCAAGGCCATTCGGGTCTGTATGGAGTGTGTTGGCATTGGATAAAAAACGATTTGGCATTCTGGCCGCCGCTTCCCTGATTCAGAACGCCAATTTAAAAGGCTTCTTCACCGGCAAAATCTACCAGGGCCCAATTAAGAATGTATGCGTCCCGGGGCTGAACTGCTATTCCTGCCCCGGCGCCGTGGGCTCCTGCCCCATCGGCTCCCTGCAGGGCTTTCTCTCCGGGCTGAAGTTCCGGTTCCCCTACTACGTGGTGGGCCTTCTGCTGTTCTTCGGCGCGGTGCTGGGCCGGGCGGTATGCGGCCTTCTATGCCCCTTCGGCTTTTTGCAGGAGCTTCTGAACCTGATTCCCGGTATTCCCAAGAAGAACCGGTTCAAAGGAGATCAGCCCCTGCGGTATCTCAAGTACATCGTCCTGGTGGTGCTGGTCATCGTGCTGCCCCTGTGCTTCGCCCTGACCCCCTTCTTCTGCAAGTACCTCTGCCCCTCCGGCACGGTGTCGGGAATCCTGCTTGCCCTCCGGGACAAAATAGTCCGGGCCCAGTTGGGTGGCATCTTCCTATGGAAGGCATCGGTGCTGGTGCTGATTGTGGTCGGCTGCCTTGTCATCTGGCGGCCCTTCTGCAAATACCTCTGCCCCCTGGGGGCCATCTACAGCCTGTTCAACAAATTTGCCCTGTACCGCACCGACCTGGACGAGAGCAAGTGCGTCCACTGCGGCAAATGCGCCCAGGTCTGCCGCATGTGCGTGGACCCCAGTAAGTCCCCCAACAGTCCCGAGTGCATCCGCTGCGGCGACTGCGTGAAAGCCTGTCCCAAAAAGGCGCTGAAATTGGGCTTTCGGCATAAACAGAGCATTAAATCTCAGTCGGAACAGCAGAAAATATCGTAAAATTTATCGTTGATTTTTACGAATAAATCGGGTATACTGGTTTCAGAAAGGAGGCTTGCAACATGCCTAACATCAAGCCCGTCTCTGACCTTCGTAACTATGGAGAAGTTCTGCGGGACGTTGCCGTGGGGCAGCCCGTATTTCTGACGAAAAACGGCCACGGACGCTATGCCGTTCTGGATATGGAAGAATACCGTCAATACGAGATTCTGCTCGCCAAAGAAAAGCTTCTGATCGAATTGGAAACCGGTCGCCGCAGCGGAGAGGCCGGCGGCTGGCTGGATGCCGATGCTGTGTTCCGGGAGCTTGAGGAAACGCTGAATGGCTAAGATACGTTTTTCCCCGGCAGCGCGGCAGGATTTATTGGAAACAAGCGACTATATCGCTTCCAAACTCCGCAATAAACGTGCTGCCGCAGCCCTCATGAAACGACTTCAGGCAGAAGTAGCTTCTCTGACACAGTTCCCGGAATCGGGCACCCCGCTCCCTTTTCCCGGCGTAAGCATTGTATATCGGTATTTAGTATGCGGTAACTATCTGATTTTTTATCACCTTTCCGAAGACACCGCGCACATTGACCGCATCCTTTACGGCCGTCGGGATTATTTGTCCATTCTGTTTTCGAAAGAACTCTCTGAAGAGGCAGACGAGCAGCAGTAAAAAAGCCGAGTGATTCCTCCCTTCTCATTTTGGGAGAAAATCACTCGGTTTTGTTTTTACCTCCTTAAAATTTCAGCGTTCCTCCAGCAAACACACCGCGTGGCAGGACATGCCCTCCCCGGTGCCGGTGAAGCCCAGGTGTTCCTCGGTGGTGGCTTTCACATTCACCCTGTTCTCTTCGATTTCCAGGGCGGCGGCGATGTTTTTCGCCATGGTGGGAATGTAGTCCTTCAGTTTGGGCTTTTGGGCGATCATGGTCACATCGATGTTGCCTACCCGGTAGCCTGCGGCGGCAATCTTCCGGCCCACCTCTTTCAGCAGCTGCATGGAATCTGCCCCCTTGTAGGTGGGATCGGTATCCGGAAAGTGATAGCCGATGTCCCGCAGAGCGGCAGCCCCCAGCAGGGCATCCATCACCGCGTGGAGCAGCACATCCGCGTCGGAGTGGCCGTCCAGACCCAGCTCGTAGGGAATCTTCACCCCACCCAGGATCAAAGCTCTCCCCGGCACCAGCCGGTGCACATCGTATCCATGTCCGATTCTCATGGCGCTTCCTCCAGCAGCATTTCCGCGATTTTCAAATCCAGGGGTGTGGTGACCTTCAAATTCCGTTCGTCCCCCTCCACGATCTTCACGGACATGCCCATCCGCTCCACGGCGGAGCAGTCGTCGGTGAGGTTGGCATTTTCTTCCTCCGCCTTTTTCAGCGCGCCCCGCAGCAGGTCGAAGTCAAATACCTGGGGGGTCTGTACCGCCCGCAGGTTGGCCCGGTCCGGGGTGGCCATCACCAGCCCGCTTTTCACCACCTTGATGGTGTCCTTCACCGGAACGGCCGGGGCGGCGGCGCCGTAGGTGTGGGCGGCACGAACGGTGCGGTCAATCACCGCATTCGTAATCAGAGGCCGGGCCCCGTCGTGGATGGCCGCCAGCTTCACATCCTTCGAAAGGGCATTCAAGCCCAACCACACGGACTCCTGCCGGGATTTTCCCCCCGCCACCACAGCCTGTACCTTGTCCATCCGGGCGCAAAGGGAAGAAATGGGTCGAATCAGGTCTTCCCGGGTGACGATGACGATCTCCTTAACAGCGTCGCACTGCTGAAAGGCCCTTACGGTACGCAGGATCATGGGCTCTCCCTTCAGCTGAGCCATCACCTTGTCAATGCCCCCCATCCGGGAGGCGGAGCCCGCCGCCACGATCACCGCCCCGCATTTCTGCAGGGGCAGCGCTTTGCGGCCGGCATTCGTCAGCTTGGAAATGTCCACGGAATCACAGCTCCTTTACGATTCTTTTAAAGCATTCACCCCGGACCATGAAATTTTTGAACTGGTCAAAAGAGGCGCTGGCCGGGCTCATGAGCACGATGTCCCCCGCTTTGGCAGCGGCGGCAGCGGTGCGGACGGCGTTTCCAAAATCGCCGCAGTCGGTGATTTCCGGCTTTTCGGTGCCTTCCGCTTGCTCCACGGCGGAACGAATCTTCCCGGCGGTGGCGCCGCAGAGGAAAAGCTTAGACACGTGGGCGCAGATTTCCGGTCCCAGAACGTCATAGGGAATGTGCTTGTCGTAGCCGCCTGCGATGAGAATCACCTTCTGGGTGAAGCTACGCAGCCCCGCAATGGTGCGGCTGGGAGAGGAGGCAATGGAGTCATTGTAGAATTTCACCCCATCCTTTACCCGCACCAGCTCGATCCGATGCTCCACGCCGCCAAAGTTCCTGGCCACCTGGCGGATGGTCTCGTCCCGCACCAGTCCATCCACCGCGGCAATGGCCGCCATGTAATTTTCCACGTTGTGGGTACCGGGAATGAGAATTTCCTCACTGGCCAGTACCTTTTCTCCCCGGCGATAGATCACGCCGTTTTCCTCCCACACGCAATTGGTCCGGTCCTTCCGGGAGAAGAAGTGGGTTTCGCCCCGGCCGGTAAAGGAAGCGGTGATGGCATTGTCCGCATTCAGCACCAGCAGGTCCCCGGGGTTCTGGAAGCGGAAAATGTTCTTCTTGGCCTGCACATATTCTTCCATATCCCGGTGCACATCCAAATGGTTGGGGGCCAGATTGGTCACCACCGCCCGCTGGGGGCTGCGCTTCATATCCATCAGCTGAAAGGAGCTGAGCTCCACCACGGCATAGTCCTCCGGTTTCATCTGCCGGCACAGCGGCAGCAGGGGCGTGCCGATGTTGCCTCCCAGCCACACGGTTTTCCCCTCCGCCTTCAGCATTTCGGCGATCAGGGTGGTGGTGGTGGTTTTCCCGTCAGAGCCGGTGACGGCGACAATAAAGCAGGGCGCCACCTCAAAGAACACCTCCATCTCCGAGGTGATCTCCGCTCCCCGGCGGCGAAGGGCTTCAATGGCCGGATTGCCCGGGTGCATTCCCGGGGTACGGAACACCACATCGGCCTCCACGCCATCCAGGTAGCCTTCTCCCACCCGCAGGCGGCAGCCTTCCCGCTCCAGCAGCAGCACCTCTTCGTCCAGTTTCTCCCGGGGGGTTTTGTCGCAGCCGGTGACATCGCAGCCGAATTCCAGCAGCAGCCGCACCAAGGGACGGTTGCTCACGCCCAACCCAAGTACGGCAATTTTCTTTCCCTGCAGGGAATTAAAATAGCGTTCAAACCCATTCATGATTCTGTTTCCTCCAATGACAGCGGCAGGTTTATTGTCCACAGTATACCCTTTTCAAAAAGAATTTGCAAGGGGATTTGACAATTGCCATGCTTTGGGGTAGAATATTTCCGCAGCGAGGGTTGGACAGCCGCGGATGGGAACCGAAAGGACCCAGATGAGGAAAGTCCGGGCTCCACAGGGCAGGGATAACGGGTAACGCCCGCCGAGGGAAACCTCAGGACAAGTGCAACAGAGAGATACCGCCCCGCGTCAGCGGAGCAAGGGTGAAAAGGTGCGGTAAGAGCGCACCCGGCCCATGGTAACATGGGTTTTACGATGTAAACTCTATCCCGGAGCAACGCCGTGGAGGGGCAACAGGTCGGCCCGACCGTCCCGAGGAGGCGGCTTGATCCCGCGAGCAATTGCGGGGCTAGATAGATGGCTGTCAAAACAGAACCCGGCTTACAGACCCTCCTGTACCAAAAAACTGCCTCACCAAACGGTGGGGCAGTTTTTTCATCGCAACAGGAAGTGCTGCCGCAATCTGCCGGCAATGTTCTCCCGCAATATCTGCAAATTGTAGTTTATCGGTGCGTTGAATGGAACCAGGTTCCGTCCTAACTGTAGGGGAGGCTCTTAGCCTCCCGCGCAGTATAACCCACAAATATAAACCCGGTTGGGCGAATTCGTACGATGTCAGACACGATGCCATTCAACGGAACACCCAGTTCCGTTACGTTGCGGGCGGCTGCGAGCCGCCCCTACAGTGAGTTGGGAAGCGATCCAGCCCGCCAAACAACAATTTATCCAATGGCCGACTGAAACCGATTACCTCAGGAAACGATGAAATCCCCCTGCTCTCGCAGGGGGATTCCATTCGCAAAAGGGGTTAGAAAGAAGAGAGGTAGAAAAGAGGATCTACGGAGAGAAAGGAGGCGGCTCACGGCTTCCGCAACCTTTCTTGTTTATAGATTACCTGTGGGTTTTGAACATCGATTAACGGATTTGAAAACAAAAAAAGGACAATTTGTGAACGCCTATCCTTCCTTCCGGGTCAGCACCAGCGCCGCGATCACCGCGCTGATGCCTCCCGCCAGCTTTCCCAGAATCATCGGTCCCAGCAGTTCCGGAGCAAAGCCCGCCGTGAAGCCCAGATGGTCCCCGAACACAAAGGCCGCCGACACCGCAAAGGCGATGTTCACCACCTTGCCCCGGGGGTTCATGTCCTTCACCATGCCGAAGGTAGCAATGGAATTGGCCAGGGTGGCAATCATTCCTGCCGCCGCCGCGTCATTGATGCCCAGCAGCTTCCCCGCTGCCAGCAAGGGCTTTTGCAGCAGCTTCGTCACAACCGCCACCAGAGGGAAAGCTCCGGCCAGTACAATGGCAATGGTGCCCACGGTCTGGAACCCCTCAGAGATGTCCACCATCCCCGGAATCACCGCAAAGCCCGTCAGGGCCTGGATGACCGCCGCCGCCAGTCCCACCGTAATCACCGCCACCACGATTTTCCCGAACACCGCAAAACCCCGGACCATTTTGTCCTCCGCTTTCCACAGCCCCAGGGCAATCAGCGCCGCCAGCAGCACAATGGGCACCAGGTTGCGCAGCACCATGGGAAGGGGAAATCCTGCCGTGAGCCCGCTTACCAGAATCCCCACGGGAATGGTGACGATGCCGCAGAGAATCCCCTTGGCCAGGGCGGGCCGGTCCTCCTCCCGCAAAATCCCCAGGGCTACCGGAATGGTGAATACGATGGTGGCCCCCAGCATGGAGCCGGTGATCACCCCACCCAGGGCCGCCGCCTGGGGGTCCGTGGTCAGTTCCCGGGCCAGGGGGCCGCCGCCCATGTCACAGGCCAGAATGGAGCCGGCAAACATGGCCGGGTCCGCTCCCAAAAGGCTGAACACCGGCACCACCACCGGCCGCAGCACCGTTGCCAGCACCGGAGCCAGGCACACAATGCCCACCATGGCCAGGGCCAAAGAGCCCATGGCCTGGATGCCGTTTTCAAATTCCTGGCCGATGCCAAACCGGTTGCCGAAAATCCGGTCCAACGCCCCCAATCCGGCAAACACCGCCATCAGGGTAATGAGCACCCTGTCCGCCGACATAATCTCCGCTCCTTCCTAACCCTTTTCTTTCCTCTCGTCCACAATGGCCACCACTGCCGCATCCACCGGGGCATCCATGCAGTAGCGGGAGGCCACGGTTCCGGTGGCCAGCAGCACCCGGTCCCCGGGGCCTGCCCCCACCTGGTCGGCAGCCACCAGTTCTTCCTCCCCGGCGGCCACCACCAGGAAGGTCTGTCCCTGCAGGCACGCCGCCTTGCGGGTGGCCCAAATGGAGCCAACTACTTTTCCGATTTTCAATTGCTTCCCTCCAAAATCTCCTTGGCCAAAGGCGTGAGCACCGCGTCCGGCGCAGGTCTGCGCCCCTGCTGGCGCAGAAGCCGCGCTTCCTCTGCCGTGATCAGGCGCCTGCGCCCACCGTCGGTGAACAGAACCCCCCAGTTTTTCAGCTCCCGCTGGGCGGAAGCCAGACTCCCGGCCAGGCTCCGGTTTTTGGGAACCTCCGGCAGCCCCGGGGTGTAGAGCAGCACCTGCTTGCCCTGGGCCAGGGCCTCCAGGACCCGCTCCTCCCGAAAACGGAGCAGCTGCCCCAGAGACAGGGAACCCAGCACCACCGCTTCATAGGGCGGCTCCGTCACATAGTCATACCCCAATTCCGCCCCCGGCTCCCGGCCGATCAGCAGTGCCCGGGTCATGGGAGGATTCTCCCCAGATCTCCCTTTTGGAACCCACAGGCATTGGCCTCGTCATAGTCCAGATGGGCATAGGGGGCAAAATCCGGACTGATCCGAACGATCACATCCTCAAAAATCACCGGTCTGCCGGTGAGCGTCCGCAGCTTCACCTTCTGCCGGTCCGTCACTCCGAAACGCTCCGCCGCTTCCGGGGTCAGGTGAATATGGCGCTGGGCCACGATCACTCCGGTTTCCAGCTCCACCCAGCCCCGGCTTCCCACGAGGGCGGCACCGGGGCTGCCCTGGATATCTCCGGACAGGCGAACGGGAGCCTGGATGCCCAAGGTGCGAGCGTCAGTGAGAGAAATCTCCACCTGGGCCGCCTTTCGTTCCGGGCCCAGTACGGCCACGTCCCGGAATTCCCCCTTGGGCCCCACCACCCGCACCCGCTGCTCTGCCAGAAATTGCCCCGGCTGGGACAGGGGCCGCTTGGGGGTCAGAGGTTTCCCGAAGAGCTGCTTTGCCTGCTGCTCGGTGACGTGCACATGCCTGCCGGAGGCCTCCAGCTCCACAAAGAGCTGCCGGGCCACCGCGCTGGCCAATCGTTCTGCGTCCATGCCGTCCCTCCGTCTATCCCAGCCGCTCCAGAATTTTCCGGGTCAGCAGCTCCACCAGGTCCTCATCCACCGGCTGTTCCGGGCAGGCAGCGTCCTTTTTCTGCTCCAGGCCCCAGGCCACCCGGCGAATGTCGATCAAATCCATGGGAGAAATATTGTTGGAGGAGCTGCTGCCTCCCACCGCGCCGCAGCCCAGAGTCAGGGCAGGAAACAGGGCCGTCTCTGCACCGATGCCCCCCAAAGCCGCCGGCGCATTCACCAGGAACCGGGACACGGGAATTTTCAGCGCAAAGCGCCGGATCACCGCCTCGTCCTCCGCGTGGATGACGAAGGTATGGCCGCTGCCCTCGTGGGACAGAACCTCCACTGCCTTGTGAAGCACCGCTTCCTCGCTGTCCATTACGAAAAAGGCCAGCACCGGGCAAAGCTTTTCCATGGAGTAAGGCCGGGTGGGCCCCGCCTCCTGCTCCCGTGCCACCAGAATTCTTGTCCCGGGAGGTACGGGGAAACCCGCCATTTTGGCAAGATGCAGGGCGGATTTTCCCACTACCTCCGGGTTCAGCGTCCCGTTGGGCCGGAACAGGAGCTTCGCCAAAAGCCCTGCCTGCTCTTTATCCATGAAATAGAAGCCCTGGCTCTGGGCCTCCCGGCGCACCGCGTCCTCCAGTGTCCGCTCCACAATGATGCTCTGCTCCGAAGCGCACACCGTGCCGTTGTCAAAGGTCTTGGACCGGGCAATACAGGCCACCGCCTTGGAAACGTCCGCCGAATGGTGGATGAAGGCCGGGCCGTTCCCCGCTCCCACGCCAATGGCGGGCTTGCCGGAGGAATAGGCCGCCTTTACCATGGCGGGGCCGCCCGTGGCCAGAATCAGCCGGGTTTCGGGAGCGGCCATCAGCTCCTGGCATCCGGCCAGGGCAGGAATGGTCAGGCAGCCCACCGCACCCTTGGGGGCTCCCGCTGCCTCCGCCGCTTTGGCCACCAGTTCCGCCGCCCGTCGGGTGCAGGAAATTGCCTTGGGATGGGGAGAAAACACAATGGGACACCCCGCCTTCAGAGCAATGATGGCCTTGTAGCAAACTGTGGAGGTGGGGTTTGTGCTGGGCACAATGGCGGCAATCACCCCCACCGGCACCCCGATCTCCCAGAGCTTCTTTTGGCTGTCCCGGGAGAGGATCCCCACGGTTTTCATCCCCCGCACCGCTTGACGCACGGTATCGGCGGCAAATCGGTTCTTGGCGGTTTTGTCCCGGATATTGCCGAAGCCGGTCTCCTGCACCGCCATCTCCGCCAGGGACGCTGCCTCCTTGGAAAAAGCCTCTCCAACCGCCTCTACGATGGCATCCAGCTTCTCCTGGGGGAATTCCGAAAGTATTTTCTGCGCCTCCCCCGCCTGCCTTGCCAGCTCCCGGGCCTGCTGGCGGGAGCGTAAATCGTTATCCAGTTCCATAAAGTCACCTCTTCCGGGCAATGGGCCAAAGGCCCATCCCCTGCTTCCATGATTCCGTTCTTGTAATTGTAATTTAGCGTACCGGAACCGACGCACTACTTGGCTCCCCCTCTGGGGGAGCTGGCTGCCCCGTAAGGGGGCAGCCTGAGAGGGCCAACATGGCTTGATTCGGCTGCCATTATCCTACTGCGGTACCCTCTCAGTCAGCCTGTTCGGCTGACAGCTCTCCCAAAGGGAGAGCCAAGGGGCGCTGCCGTATCTGCCCGCTAAATTACAATTTGCAGATATTGCGGGAGAACATTGCCGGCAGATTGCGGCAGTACTTCCTGTTGCGATGAAAAAACTGCCCCACCGTTTGGTGAGGCAGTTTTTTGGTACAGGAGGGCCTGTAAGCCGGGTTCTGTTTTGACAGCCATCTATCTAGCCCCGCAATTGCTCGCGGGATCAAGCCGCCTCCTCGGGACGGTCGGGCCGACCTGTTGCCCCTCCACGGCGTTGCTCCGGGATAGAGTTTACATC
>JALFGI010000057.1 GCA_022777455.1 Clostridiales bacterium
ATTGATGACCTCAACCGCACGCTTACTGCTTGGTACAAAAACCGCAACGCTGCCCAAAAAGGAGTATCCTGGCAATTCACCTCAGAGTCCGCCCGAATTAAGCTCAAACACCTATATCCGGTAATAAAGTTTTAGTGTTAACTCTCTACTACAGTGAGTTGGGAAGCGATCCAGCCCGCCAAATTCCAATTTGCAGGTGCGGCAAGCAGTACATGGTGAAACATCTATCTATTAAACAGCCCCTCCGGTGTTGAATCGGAGGGGCTGTAACATTATACCGGCTCCATGCTGGCGTTAATCAGCTGCATGTACTCGTAGCCGTCTTCCAGATAGGTGTCGAAAACGCCTTCAATGATGATCTCAGTCCCCGGCTCCGGGTAGTCGTCGGGGAAGGCGTGGCCGTCCCACAGGAATTCCAGACCCTGCTGGCAGCAGGCGGTGGCGTCGGCAATCAGGCAGTAATAGTAATTTCTGGCTTCTCCGTAGCCCACTGCGAAGGTGCCCCGCATTTTGATGGTCTGTCCCAGATAGGACTCCGGCTCGCACTGCATGGCGGTGAGCTGGGCCATGGCCATGGTGGTGCTCATGGCACTCAGGTCCATGCGCCCGGCATTTTGGGTCACCTCTGTGGTTTCTGCCTTTGTTTCCGCGGTGGTTTCACTGACGGCAGCAGTTGCAGTCTGGCCGTCACCGCAGCCGGTGAGCAGCAGGGCAATCAGCAGGGAAAGGGAACAAATACGTTTTTTCATTTGGAACCTCCTTTGAGTAAACCGATTATCCAACAAATTCCGAAGCCCGCCGCATCCACCGCCACAATGGTGGAGCCCACGGGGGTCCCGGCCACAATGGAAATCAGGATACCCAGGGCGGCGCAGAACACGGAAATCACCGCCGAACAAACGGTCACGGTGAAAAAGCTTCTAAACAGATGCATGGCGGACAGGGCAGGGAAGATGATCAGGGCGGAAATCAGCAGCGAGCCTACCAGATTCATGGCCAGCACGATGATCACGGCGATGATCACTGCCAGCAGCAGATTGTAACCATCCACCCGGGTGCCCACCGCCCGGGCAAAGGGCTCGTCAAAGGTCACGGCGAAGATTTTGTGGTAAAACAACACGAAGAACACCACCACCAGAACCGACAGCGCCGCACATACCCAGACCTGAGACTTACTCAGGGTCAGAATGGAGGTGGAGCCGAACAGGGTGCTGCACACATCTCCGGACAGGTTGGAGGAGGAAGCGAACAGGTTCATCATCAGATAGCCGAAGGCCAGGGAGCTGACGGAGATCATGGCCACGGCGGCATCCCCGTTCACCTTCCCGCTCTGTCCGCTGCGCAGAAGCAGTATGGTGCACAGAATGGTCACCGGCAGGGTGATGAGCATCTTGTCCGACAGGTTCAGCATGGCGGCTACCGCCATGGCGCCGAAGGCCACATGGGAAAGACCGTCGCCGATGAGGGAAAACCGCTTCAGCACCAGCGTCACCCCCAGAAGGGAAGAGCACAGGGCAATCAGAACGCCCACGATCAATGCGTATTGCACGAAGGGATAGGAAAGGTACAGCCGAAGTTGGTCCCAAAGCTGCATCATTGTTCTGCCCCCCTTCTGTTCACGAAACCGGTTTTCACGTATTCCTCTTTGGTGCCGAACCAGGCCGTCCGGCCCAGGTGGAGGATATGGCTGGCGTATTGCAGCGCCCCCTCCAGGTCGTGGGAAACCATGATGATGGTGATGCCCTCCCGGTTCAGATCCCGGATCAGCTCATACATCTGCCCGGTGACCTTGGGGTCCAGGCCGGAAACCGGCTCGTCCAGCAGCAGACATTTCCGGGTGGCGCACAGGGCCCGTGCCAGCAGGACCCGCTGCTGCTGCCCGCCGGAGAGCTCCTGGTAGCACCGCCGGGAGAATTCCGTCACGCCCAGCCGTTCCATGTTCTGTTTTGCCTGCTCCTTTTCCCAGGAGCTGTAGAAGGGCCGCAGTCCGGCATGGCTCTGGAAGCCGGAGAGCACGATCTCCCACACCGAAGCGGGGAAGTCCCGCTGCACCTGGGTCTGCTGGGGCAGATACCCGATTTCGTTTCTGCGCAGGCCCTCCCCCGTTTCCACGGTGCCGGAAAGGGCGGGGTGCAGGCCAAGGACGGTTTTCATCAGGGTGGACTTCCCGGCGCCGTTTTCTCCCACGATGCACAGGTAATCCCCGGAATGGATTTCAAAATTCAGATTATGCTGGACTTCTCTGCCGTTCCAGCCCAGGCAGAGGTCCCGGCAGGAAAGGATAGCCATGTGCCTGCCCCCTTACCGCAGCGCCTGGGCCAGCACGTCCAGGTTCTTTTCCATGATGGCCAGGTACTTGGCGCCCTCCTGCACATCCTTTTTGGTGGTGGACTGCATGGAATCCAGGCAGAGGATGTCTGCGTCTGTTTTGGCGGTGCTGATAATGGTCTGGGCCAGCTTGCCGTCGGAGCCCTCCAGGGTCATCACGGTGTGCAGCCCCAGCTCGTCCAGCTTGTTGGCCAGGAAGATGACGGTTTCAAAGCTGGCCTCCGTCTCGGCGGAGCAGCCGGAGAAGGCGGCGTAATACTGCAGGCCGTAGTCGTCCGTTAGATAGCGGAAAGGGAACCGGTCGCCGAAGAGCAGGGTGTCCTGGCTGCCCTCGGCCACCGCGGCGGCAAAGGCACCATCCAATCGGGAGAGCTCTTCCAGATAGTCTTCGGTATTGGCCCGGTACAATTCCTCGTTTTCCGGGTCCAGGGTGATCAGTGCGTCCCGGATGGCCTGGCAGAAG
>JALFGI010000114.1 GCA_022777455.1 Clostridiales bacterium
GGGAGCTGGCTGCCCCGTAAGGGGCAGACTGAGAGGGCAATACATCGATTTCGTCTGCTATTATCTTACTGCGGCACCCTCTCAGTCAGCCTGTTCGGCTGACAGCTCTCCCAAAGGGAGAGCCAAGGGGCGCTGCCGTATCTGCCCGCCAAATTACAATTTGGCGAGTTGCTGCAGGAAACCGATCAACGCATCACAAAATATTCACATTTCCGACACACTGTATCCACCAAACCGGCGGATTGAACGGTATAATTTTAGATAGTTCAATTTTGATTGATCGGAGATGAAATCCGTGGATTCCAAAAACGTCCTTCCCGCCATTCATGCCTTTTCAGAGGCCTACAGTGCCGCCTGCAAGCCCATCTGCAAGGAACTGGGCATGCCCCAGATGGCCTTTGACATTCTCATGTTCCTGTCCAACAACCCCGACCACTGCACCGCCAAGGACATCAGCCGCCTGCGGGGATTTAAGGAGAACATCATCTCCGTGAACGTAAACAAGCTGGTCACCGAGGGGTATCTGCTCCGGCAGAGCGACCGGGAGGACCGGCGGAAGGTGCGGCTGATCTGCACCGAGAAGGCCGCCTCCATCGTCCGCCGGGGCCGGGAGCTCCAGGAGCGGTTCTTCCGCCAGATGCAGGAGGGGCTGAGCCCCGAGGAGCGGAAAATCCACGCCCACTGCCTGGAAACCGTGGCCGCCAACGCCAAGCGCCTGCTGGAACAAACCTGACCGCCCCGAGAGAAAGAGAGATTACAATGGCAAAACGTACCCTCAGCGCCGGGATCATCGGCCTGGTGACCTGCATCTTTTTGTACTATTCCAGCGTTCCCGTCGTCCTCCAGGGCGCGGCAGCCGCTCTATGCTGCTTCTGCCTGTATGAGCTGGCCAAAGCAACCGATACCATGAAAAATGAAGCCCTGTTCCCCCTTTCCCTGCTGGCCGCCGCACTCTTCGCCTTCCGGGGTATCCCCTACGGGGTGGGGGTAGCAGAAGCTTGCCTGGCCGTTTCCATCCCGGTGTTTGTGCTGATGATGGTGTTCCAGCCGAAGCTGAACCTGAAAAACGGCTGGGCTTATGTGCTCCTGGGGGTGCTGGTTTGCCCCCAGCTGTGCAGCATGATCCAGGTGCGCTTCCTCACCGGCGGGGTGCACCTGCTGCTCATCTGCATCGTAGAATGCTTTGCCACCGATGTGGCTGCGTACCTCGTGGGCAGCCGCTGGGGCAAGCGGAAGCTGCTGCCAAAGGTCAGCCCCCACAAAACGGTGGAGGGCTCCCTGGCGGGCATGGCGGCGGCGGTGTGCTTCTGCCTGCTCTATGGCCTGGGGCTGCGCCTGTTTGCGGGAATGCAGGTGCACTTCGGTTTGCTCCTGCTCTACGCCCTCATCGCCAATATTCTGGCCCAGTTCGGGGACCTGAGCATGTCGGTGGTGAAGCGCATCACCGGCATCAAGGACTACGGCAGCCTGATCCCCGGCCACGGCGGCCTGCTGGACCGGTTCGACAGCCTGATCTTCGTCCTCCCCTTCACCCTGCTGTTCTTCCACCTCACCGGCGGGTTCCTGTAAAGAAAAATGTATTCTATCGTAGGGCCGGGGTCTTGACCCCGCCGACCCGGTTGGATTTTTTAAATCGCACGTTGAATGGCACATCTTTCGGCTTAATCACAGGAAAATGTCAAAAATGCCATTTGATTCCATTTATCCAACCTGACAGGTTTCGTTACCTGATCGGCGGGGTCAAGCCCCCGCCCTACGAATGGCGTGCCACATAAATTACAATTCATCGTCTTGATATGTGAAACCGTGAAACACAATAACATATAGATAAAAAGAAGGTAATCCTATGAATCTCTTTTTAACTCTGGCATTTCTGTTCTCCATCGGCGCCACCTGTGGGTGGGTGCTGGAGCTTTTTTACCGCCATTTTGCCTCCGGGCCCAAGGGGCAGCGGAAGTGGATCAACCCCGGCTTCTGCACCGGGCCGTACCTTCCCATCTACGGCTGTGGGCTGTGCGTTCTGTTTTTGCTGGCCATGCTGGAAGGGGCCCTGCCCTGGATGAACAAGCCGGTGATGTTCCTGTTCATGGCGGTGGCCATGACGGCCATTGAGTATGTCGCGGGTCTCTGGTGCCTGAAGCATACCAAGGTTCGTCTCTGGGACTACAGCGATCAGTGGGGCAATATTCAAGGAATCATCTGCCCCAAATTCTCCCTGTACTGGGCCATCATCGGAGCGCTGTACTATTTCCTCATCCATCCCCGGATTCTGGGGGCCTTGGACTGGCTGAGCCGGAACCTGGCCTTTTCCTTTGTCATCGGCATGTTCTTTGGTGTGTTCATCATTGACTTCGCCCACTCTGCCCAGTTGGTTTCCAAGCTGCGCAAGTTCGCCGAGGAGAACGACGTGGTGGTGCGCTACGAGGCTCTGAAGCTGAGCATCCGCCAGAACCAGGAGCGGGCCAAGGAGAAGTACCATTTCTTCCGCCCCTTCCATTCCCAGCTCCCCCTGGGTGAGCACCTGCGCCAGATGGTTGACAGCTTTGAAAAGAGAAAGAAAAAATAAATCAAACAAATCGGAATTTGGCGGGCTGATACGGTCGCACCCCTTGGCTCCCCCTCTGGGGGAGCTGGCTGCCCCTTACGGGGCAGACTGAGAGGGCAACACAGTTTGATGATTTCGTCTGCTATAATCCCACTGCGGTACCCTCTCAGTCAGCCTGACGGCTGCCAGCTCTCCCAAAGGGAGAGCCAAGAGAGCCGCGGGCACTGTCCGCTATCCGATTCTTCACAAAAATTGAGGGCTGCTCCCGGATTTGGGAACAGCCCTTTTCGTTATGTAGCTCAGTCCTCGGGGAACAGGGTCTGCTTGCAGTACTGGACGATGGAGCTTCTTTTCACGATGCCGATGAAGGTATCCTTGTCATCCACCACGGGAACGAAATTCTGGGTGGAGGCCCGGTCGATCAGCTCGTGCATGGAGGTGGTGACCCGGACGGGTACATTGTCCTTGCGGCGGTAAATTTCCATAATCCTGTGGGCCTCTGCCTGGCGGATGTCCATATAGCAGACGTTTTTGATGGCCCAGAGCAGATCACCCTCGGTGATGGTGCCCCGATATTCGCCCCGGCGGTTCAGGATGGGCAGGGCCTGATAGCCCGCGGCCTCCATTTTTTCCAGGGCCTGCCGGACGGTGTAATCGTCGTAAAGGTAGGCACACATGGCCTTCGGCAGCAGAAAAAACAATACATTATTCATAGGGTTCTCCTTTTTCGGCGGTTGGAGGAAGGGTTGTGCTTCTTTCCACCATGGTTATTATATCATACCCAGACTGGAAAAACATGAATTTTCTTTGTTATTTTTGCCACCCGATACCCAAATTTTTTGTCCAAAATTTGTTAATATTCAACAAAAGCAGGCACCCTTTCGGATGCCTGCTGTGAATATTTTTCCCGCACCAACTGTAGGGGCGGCTCATAGCCGCCCGCTAGGTATCGATATCTGCGCGTTTCGTTGAATGGTAAAATGTCCGATACTGTACGAATTCGCCTAACCTGAATCATGATCGTAGGTTTTTGCTGCGCGGGAGGCTACGAGCCTCCCCTACAGAGATTGAGGAATCATTTCTCAGTTGTGGAACTGGAACTCGGTGATGTCCAGCGTCGCGAAATAGTCCATGGGGGTCTCGGCCCGGCGGATGAGCTTGAAGGAGCCGTCCTCCTTCAGCAGCACCTCGGCGGAGCGGAGCTTGCCGTTGTAGTTGTAGCCCATGGAGTAGCCGTGGGCGCCGGTGTCGTGGATGACCAGAATGTCCCCCACGTCGATCTGGGGCAGGCTGCGTTCAATGGCGAACTTGTCGTTGTTTTCGCAAAGGCCGCCGGTGACATCGTACACATGGTCCAGGATGGCGTCCTCTTTGCCCAGCACGGTGATGTGGTGGTAGGCGCCGTACATGGCCGGGCGCATCAGGTCGGCGGCGCAGGCATCCAGGCCGATGTACTCCCGGTAGATGTGCTTCTGGTGGAGCACGGTGGACACCAGGTGGCCGAAGGGCGCCAGCATAAACCGGCCCAGCTCGGTATAGATGGCCACATTCCCCATGCCGGCGGGGGTCATGATCTGCTCATAGCGCATCCGCACCCCGTCGCCGATGGTCTGGATGTCGCACCGGGGCTGCTCGGGGCGGTAGTCCACGCCGATGCCGCCGGAGAGGTTGATGAAGGAGAAGTCCGCCCCGGTGGCATTGCGCAGCCGCACCGCCAGGCGGAACAGCTGGGCGGCCAGCTCTGGGTAATACTCATTGGTGGTGGTGTTGGAGGCCAGGAAGGCATGGATGCCGAAATGCTTGGTGCCCAGCTTCTGGAGGCGGTTGATGGCACCGGCCATCTGGTCCTCGGTCATGCCATACTTGGCGTCCCGGGGCATGTCCATGATGGTGTTGCCCAGGCTGAAGGAGCCGCCGGGGTTATAGCGAAGGCAAACCGTCTCGGGCACCGGGCCAAGACTTGCCAAAAAATCCACATGGGTGGCATCGTCCAGGTTGATGTAGGCCCCAAGCTGACGGGCCTTCTCCATGTCCTTGCGGGGGGTGACGTTGGAGGAGAACATCACTTCATGACCGGTAATGCCCACAGCCTCGGACAGCAGGAGCTCCGCGTAAGAGGCGCAGTCGCAGCCGCAGCCCTCCTCATGGAGGATCTGCAGGATGTAGGGGTTGGGGGTGGCCTTCACCGCGAAAAATTCCTTGAAGCCCTTGTTCCAGGAAAAGGCCTTTTTCAATGCCCGGGCATTGGCACGGATACCGGCTTCGTCGTAAATATGGAAAGGGGTGGGGATTTGAGCCGTGATTTCCTTGGCCTTTTCCAGGGTCAAAAATGCTGTTTTTTTCATGATCTCTGCCTCTTTTCTTCATGGACACGGAGGTCGCAAAGGATAATATTCTGACCGGATTGCCGGGCAAATTGGTAAGTTGTAATTTGGCGGGCAGATACGGCAACGCCCCTTGGCTCTCCCTTTGGGAGAGCTGTCAGCCGAGCAGGCTGACTGAGAGGGTACCGCAGTAAGATAATAGCACTCAAAAAAACCATGCAGCCCTCTCAGTCTGCCCCTATGGGGCAGCCAGCTCCCCCATAGGGGGAGCCAAGGGGTGCGTCGGTCCCGGCCCGCCAAATTACAATTTATCTACTT
>JALFGI010000115.1 GCA_022777455.1 Clostridiales bacterium
GTGCAGATCTCAATGAATACATAGCCGGTGAAAATATCGTTGGTATACACCAGCACCAGCAGAGCGGCCTGAATCAGGTCCGTCATGACATAGTAAAACTGGCTCTTGCTGGGCTCTAAATCCTCCGACAGCTTGATTTTGGCACCCATCATGCACAGGAACATCACCAGCGAGAAGACGAAGGAGAAGAAACTCTCTAATAGACCGATCCGGATTTCGTTGCCCCAGGGGTGGGGAAAATGGCCCATGATGTAGGTGATGGGTTCGCCGCTCGCGTACACCAGCTGCAGGACGAACAGGGAACTCACCGCTACGGCCAGGCTCAGGCACATGGACAGCCACCGGGCGATTTTTCCGCTGAGCACGGAGGAAATCACGCTGAACAGAAGGCTGGCTACAATGGCAAGCAGGGGGAAATTGATGGCAAAGCTCATTTCTGCCCCTCCTTTTTCTCTTCCCGCCGGGCGAGCATGTAAATCTCGTCCAGGTCCAGGGTGTGATACCGCTCATAGAGCTTGATGGTCAGGGCCAGCATCACGGCAGTGACGGAGACGGACACGACGATGCCCGTCAGCACCAGTCCGGCGGGCAGGGGATTGACGTAGCGTGATACGTCGGTGACGCCGTCCACAATGATGGGGGCGGAGCGGCCCTTGATGTAGCCCATGGAGGTCAGCAGCAGGCAGGAGGCTGTGTCCATAATGTTCAGACCCAGAATTTTCTTAAACAGGTTTCGGTGCAGCAAAAGCGTTGCGAAGCCCACCGCGAACAGGATCACCGCAATACAGTTGACGCGGCTGTCCCAAAGTATTTCCAGCATTACAGCCGCCCCCTTTGGAAAATGGAATAAAAGCCGTACATGGTGCAGGCCACCACGATGCCCACGGCCAGGTTCAGCGGCAGGATCAGTCCGGCAGAGAAAATCATGCCCGGGGTGCCGGGGCTGAAAATGGTTTCCAGGTGGTTGGCTCCGCAGAAGAAGGAGTAGCATTTGGCAATGCTGTAGAAGCCCAGGGCACACAGCACCACGATCCGGTATACCTTTAAATTCAGAGATCTGTCCAGGGGCGCAAAGCCGAAGGCGTTGGCGTAGAGGATCAGTCCGCCGCCAATCACCGCGCCGCCGGAGAAGCCGCCGCCGGGACCCAGGTGGCCGTTGAAAATCACATAAATACCGTAGACGATGACCAGCGGAACGATGATTCTGGCAGTGCCTCGAAGCAGCGGGTCGGACTGCATGATCTTCTTTTCCTTCTCCGGCTCTCCGCTGCCGTGCAGGTTCAGCAGCAGGATGAATACAGCCGTAGCGGCGGTGTAGAGCACATGGGATTCGCCCAGGGTATCGAAGGCTCGGTAGTCCAGAATCACACCGGCCACCACGTTGACGGCGCCGGTTTCGGCCATGCCTTTTTCCACATAGCGCTCCATCACCTCGTTGTGGGCGGGGGAGTCCGGGGAACCGAAGGTGGGCAGATTTGCCACCGTCAGCAGCAGAAAGCTGATCATAATGCAGCAGAGCACCACGGCAAAGACAGGATAAATCTTCCGGAAACTGCGGATTTCGCCCTGCTCCAGCCGGTCCACCGGCTCCAGCTTCCAGGGGTGGTCGGTGTTTCCGGCGTTGGCATTGGGGTCGGAGTAATTCTGGGGCAAGGCAGCGGTGAAGTCAAATTCGCCGGCGTCCCAGGATTTCAGCCAGGCGCGAATATCACTTTTCTTCATTTTGCACCTTCTTTCGAATTTCCCGGATTTTTTTCAGGGTGAGAAACAACAGCACGCTGGACACACCCGCGCCCACGGCTGCTTCGGTGATGGCCAGGTCCGGAGCCTCCAGCAGCACCCAGACGATGGACATCATGACGCTGTAGGCCATGAAAATCACCAGCGAGACCAGAAGGTTCCGGGACAGGCAGGTGGCAATGCCGCACACCAGCAGCAGCGACAGCAGCATCAGTTCAATCACATCCATTGGTATCGTCCTCCAATTTGATATGCTCGGCAGCGGTTTCGTCGGTGGCCATCTCCATCCGGCTTACCAGATGGGAGGCCAGGGGGCTGCCCACCCACAGGACCATCAGAGCGGCTGCCAGCTTGGGAACGAATGCCATGCTGCCGGTGGCCACCATCAGTCCGCCCAGAATTCCGGCCATAGAAATGGTATCCAGAATGGCAGCGCAGTGCATCCGGTTCATGACGAAATGGAAGCGGAACACACCCAGAATGCTCACCCCTCCGGCAATGACGCCGAAGAGCATCAGCACGGCAGCGATCAGATAACGGATTGTATCAAACATCGTCGAATTCCTCCTTTTCCTCATGGGAGGCAATGCTGATCTTTGCCAGCACAACCACCGCCAGGAAGCTGATCATGCAGTAGATCAGGCATACGTCCAGCAGCCAGCTCTGCTCCAGAAGCACCGCCAGCACCGCAATTGCCGCCGTGGTCAGGCTGCCGGTCATGTTGATGCCCAGAATCCGGTCGGCCATCCGGGGACCACGGATGGCCCGCAGCAGAGAGAAAAACAGCCCGGCGGTGAGCAGGAACAGAATCCCAATCAAGAAATAATCAAACCAATCTCTCATCATTTGTCCTCCATTTTCCGAATCCACCGCTGGAAGGTTCCGTCGGGGGAGGTGTCCAGCATGGATTTGTCCAGACAGTGGACGGTGAGCTGGTTCCCTTCCACCTGCACCGTGATGGTGCCCGGGGTCAGGGTGATGGAATTGGCCAGCAGGAAGCGGCCGAAATCCGTATTCAAATTCGCGCGGAAGGTTACCAGAGTGGGGGTGAGACGGTAACGCCGGAAGAGAATGTCCCGCCCCACCACCAGTCCTGCTTTGAGAATTTCCCAGACCAGCACCGGCAGGTAGGCGCAGAATACCGGCACCTTTCGCAGCACCCGCAGCTCCTGGGCCGGGCCGTAGTGAAAAAGGCTCCATTCCAGCGCGGCCATCAGTGCCACGATTACCAGTCCCAATCCCACCACCTCGACGGTGAGCTTTCCGTTGAGAAGCAGCCAGAAAAGAAACAGCAAAATATACATAACGGCCTCCTAATAACGTTTCTTCACGGCTACCTATCATAGCACAAAATGACGAAAAGTGCATTATATATTTGAAGAAAATGTTAACAAAAAATCAGAAAAGTACAGGGCATAATATGGTACTTCCTCCTTTTATTGGTAAAATGATATCGAAAACAGCTCCGTCAAAAGGACGAAAGAGCAGATCATTGACTGAGTAAATGTCCATGTCGCGCATTTTCGCGCCACAAGGAATGAAACCTGGTACTGGAATTTGTGCGCAAAAGACTGTATACTAAAGATACGGCAAAGGTCGATGGGTTTTTGGGCGCTGCTGCACCGCCACCTGTCCAGACGCGGAAGCGACAAGAGGACGTACAGAAAAATGACTGAAAGAGGGGAGCTGTGCCATATTCTGCAGCGGATTTTCAGGAATTAAAAAGCAGATGACATTATGCGTGAGGTCGGCATCACAGATATCGACCATTCAGGGTTTCACAAGAGAAACAAGAATGGCTGAATCAGGTGAAAAGATGGAGAAAAATATCAGAAAAGCAGCGAAGAACGACGCGGGGCGGCTGGCGGAAATCAT
>JALFGI010000152.1 GCA_022777455.1 Clostridiales bacterium
TAACTTTACGCAGCTTCCGGATGGTCAGATTGTCATGACCTCCTTCTATCCCTTCCAGTGGGATTTAAACTATGCCAATCCCATGGTCTTCAACGACATGGTGGAGAACCTGCTGTTCCTTGCCAATCAGGGTATGGATGTGATCCGGCTGGATGCTGTGCCCTATATCTGGAAGGAGCTGGGCACCGATTGCCGTAATTTGCCCAAGGTGCATACGCTGGTGCGGCTCATGCGGCTGGCCTGCGAGATTGTGTGTCCTTCTGTTCTTTTACTGGGCGAGGTGGTCATGGAGCCTGCCAAGGTTGTGCCTTATTTCGGCAGTCCGGAACGCCCCGAGTGCCACATGCTCTACAATGTCACCACCATGGCGACCACCTGGCATACCTTGGCCACCCGGGATGTACGATTGCTGCGCCATCAGCTGGATCAGATCAGTGCCCTGCCGACTGACTGCCTGTTCCAGAATTACCTGCGCTGCCACGACGACATTGGCTGGGGCCTGGATTATCCCTGGCTGCGGCAGTTCGGTATGGAGGAAGTGGCTCACAAGAAGTACCTGAACGACTGGTTCACCGGGAAATGGCCGGAAAGCCCTGCCCGGGGAGAACTGTACAACGACGATCCTCGGCTGGGGGATGCCCGCCTGTGCGGCACAACGGCATCTCTGTGTGGCTTGGAATCCGCCCAAACCCCGGAGGAAACAGAGTTGGCTCTGGCCTGTGATGTGATGCTCCATGCCTGGATGCTGACCCAGAGCGGCATTCCCGTTCTCTACAGCGGTGACGAAATCGGACAGTTGAACGATAACGACTACCATCTCGACCAAGAAAAGCGTGCAGACAGCCGCTATCTCCACCGTGGGGATTTCGACTGGGAAACATCCGAGCTTCGCAGAGACCCCGCAACCTGCCAGGGCAGACTTTTTGCGGCCCTGAGAAAGCTGGAAACCATTCGAGCATCGGAGCGGGTGTTCCGGGCGGATGCCAAAATCAGCAGCTTTGATACTGGCAGCGATTGCGTACTTGGCGTTTGCCGGGAACTGGACGGGGAAAGCCTCCTTGGTTTGTTCAATTTCTGTGAGAAGCCGGTGGAGATCGGCCTTGAAGGTGGACGATACCGGAACCTCTTTCGGGAGAACGACATTCCTGAAAACCCAATTCAGCTCTCGCCGTATGACTTCGCCTGGCTGAAAAAGTTTTGAAAAAGTTTTGATCTTATAAAAATATGGTTCGTTCCGTGCAATGAGCCAGGTGGCAGCGAAAAAACTTTTGGACATAGTATGACAAGTGTTCTGACAAATTGCATTGCCGCAGCGATGTGTGACACACGATAAACCGCAACTGTTCCATATGTGCGGCACCTGAAATCCCCAGGACTTCATCTTCTTACCGGATGATGTCCTGGGCTTTTTTGTTTCGGGATGAGCGTCCATAAACATACTGCCCCATTGTGTCATTTCGTCGATACCGTCGGAGAAAGCTTGACAAGAAATTCAGAACACAATATAATGTATTTGTATCATATACAAATACAAAAAGAAGGCAGGAGGAAAAATGGACACAAAATTTTCCGTTGCGGTGCATGTCCTGATTCTGATCTCGGAATCCCCGACACCTATCAATTCGGATCAGATGGCAGTGAGCGTCGGCACCAATGCCAGCTATGTCCGAAAAATACTGGCGCTGCTAAAAAAAGCAGGGATTGTGGATGGTCACCGGGGAATCAGTGGTTGCACCCTGCTGATCCCTCCGGAACAGCTCACGCTGCTTCAGATCTATCAGGCGGTTACAGAATATCAGAAAATCCATCTGCTGGACATCCACCAAAACCCCAGCGACCAGTGCATTGTTGGCCGTCACATCCGCCCGGTATTAAGCGGAATGTTTGCCAGTGTAGAGGACGCCTTTGCACGCTCTCTTGCGGAGAAAACCCTTGCCGACTGCATTGCTGAAATTCGCAACAAAATAAAATAACAGGAGGAAACACATATGAACACAGTAGAAATCACTTTCAGCCCCACCGGTGGCACAGAAAAGGTCGCCCATATTCTTGGCAAACAGTTGGGTGATAACACTGTCAAAATCGATCTGAGCGATGCCAGAACCGATTTTTCCCAGTGTGTGATCAGCGAAGAAGATCAGGTGCTGGTTGCCATGCCTTCCTTCGGAGGACGGGCACCCGCCGTGGCAATCGAGCGTTTGAAGCAGATTGCGGGCAACGGTGCCAAATGTACCCTGGTCTGTGTGTACGGAAACCGGGCTTATGAGGATACCCTTGTGGAAATGGAGGATGCCGCGAAGGAATGCGGTTTCCGGGTGGTTGCTGCCGTTGCTGCCGTGGCGGAACACTCCATCCTGCCCCAGTATGCTACCGGCAGACCGGATGAAACCGACAAGGCGCAGCTTGCGGACTTTGCCGCCAAGATTGCGGGCAAGGACAGCGAAATTGCTTCCCTTCCCGGAAACCGTCCCTATAAAAAGAGCGGCGGCGCAGGGCTTGTACCGAAGCCGAGCAAAGACTGCATAAAGTGCGGTCTGTGCGCGGAAAAATGCCCCGTGCAGGCCATTGATCCGGCGAGCTTTGCGGCAGACCCGAAACTGTGCATCGGCTGTATGCGCTGTGTCAAGCAGTGCCCCGGCAATGCCAGAAAGGTCAACGGCTTGATGGTTTCCATTGCGGCTATGGCCATCAAGAAGGCCTGCTCGGTGAGAAAAGAAAACGAGCTGTATCTGTGAGATGCGCATGAAAACCGGCATTGTGGATGTGGGCGGCGGACTGCGAGGAATTTACGCCGCGGTGTGCTGGACTACTGCATGGATCAGGGCATTTCCTTTTTTGAATTATTACGAAAA
>JALFGI010000246.1 GCA_022777455.1 Clostridiales bacterium
GGGTAGAAATTGGGTAAAATAATCCTATCTATGCGAACAAAAAAGGAGGGAACACCATGGACGCCGGCGGCAGTGGCAATATACCGGGCCGAAGTAGGATGCGGTCTGCTTCCGTGGCGGACCCTGACTGACACCCCGTATTTTGCCTCCCTGATATTTTTAAGTAAATAAGGAGGTAAATTATGGCAGAACGTTTTGAAATTGTGGAAAAAGCTCTCCTGCAAATGCTGGAGAGCAAGAAGTATACCACCCTGCGGGACATCTTAATCACCATGAACCCCAGCGACGTGGCCGGAATCTTTACCGATCTGGATGAGAAGCAGGTCCCCCTCATGTTCCGCCTGCTGCCCAAGGAGCTGGCGGCGGAAACCTTTGTGGAGATGGAATCCGACACCCAGGCGCTGCTGATTCAGGGCTTCTCCGACAATGAGCTGAAGGAAGTGCTCAGCGAGCTGTACGTGGATGACGCCGCCGACATTGTGGAGGAAATGCCCGCCACGGTGGTGCGGCGGATTCTGGAGCAGGCGGACCCGGAAATGCGCAGCTCCATCAACCAGATTCTCCGCTACCCGGAAAACTCCGCCGGTTCCATCATGACCACGGAGTATGTGGCTCTGCGGCCCAGTATGACCGTGGAGGAGTCCATCCTCCGCATCCGCCGTCAGGGTGTGGACAAGGAAACCATCTACACCTGTTATGTGATTGACAACGACCGTACCCTGCTGGGCCTGGTCACGGTGAAGGACTTGCTGCTGTGTGACGATGATGAGCGGAAAATCAATGACATCATGGTCACCAACCTGATCTCCGTCACCACCCAGGACGACCAGGAGGAGGTCGCCCGGATGTTCTCCAAGTATAATTTCCTGGCCCTGCCCGTGGTGGACAAGGAAAACCGCATGGTGGGCATCGTCACCTTTGACGATGCCATGGATGTCATGCAGGACGAGGCCACCGAGGATATGGAGATCATGGCCGCTATCACCCCCTCGGAGAAGAGCTATATGGCCAGCTCCCCCATTGATCTGTTCAAGCACCGCATTCCCTGGCTGATGCTGCTGATGGTGTCCGCCACCTTCACGGGAATGATCATCAGCTCTTTTGAAGCATCCCTGGGCGCCCTGCCCATCCTCACCGTGTTCATCCCCATGCTGATGGACACCGGCGGTAACTCCGGCTCCCAGTCCTCCGTCACCGTCATCCGTGCGTTGAGCCTGGATGAGCTGAGGTTCAAGGATATCCTCAGCGTCATCTGGAAGGAAATCCGCACCGCGGCTCTGTGCGGCCTGGTGCTTTCCGTGCTGTGCTTCGGCAAGGTGATGCTGGTGGACCGGCTGCTCATGGGTAACGCCAGCGTGACGGTTTGGGTGGATGTCACCGTGTGCCTGACCCTGGGCGTCACCGTGCTGGTGGCCAAGGTGGTGGGCTGCTCCCTGCCCCTGATTGCCAAGCGCCTTGGCTTCGATCCGGCGGTGATGGCCTCCCCCTTCATCACCACCATCGTGGACGCCATGAGCCTGCTGCTGTATTTCTTCTTCGCAAAGCTCCTGTTGGGTGTATAATGAAACTGCCCCTTCCAAAACCGGAAGGGGCAGTTTTCATCCCGTCTATTGAACACGCCCCTACGATGGTGTGTGTTGTTATTCCGCGCTGAACAGAATCCGGTCGTTATCCACGCCGTGGTCATGGAAGGCCTTCAGAAGCTCGTCGGTGGTGATGGTGCTGCGGCGGGTGCCGGACAGCTCCATGACGATCTGGCCGTCCTTCATCATAATGGTGCGGTTGCCCAGCTGGAGGGCGGACTGGACGTTGTGAGTGATCATCAGGCAGGTAATGGAATTTTCTGCTACGATTTTTTTCGTCAGCTCCAGCACCTTTTCGGCGGTAGCCGGGTCCAGGGCGGCGGTGTGCTCATCCAGCAGCAGCAGCTTGGGGGTCACCAGGGTGGCCATCAGCAGCGTCAAAGCCTGGCGCTGGCCGCCGGAGAGCAGACCCACCATGGCATTCATCCGATCCTCCAGCCCCAATCCCAGCTGGGCCAGCTTTTCCCGGAACTCCCGGCGCTCCGCGGCGGACACCATGGAGAAGGGGGAGCGGGAACGGGAGGCCCGCAGGTATGCCAGAGCCAGATTTTCTTCGATGGTCATGCTGGGAGCGGTGCCCTTCAGGGGGTCCTGGAACATGCGGCCGATGAATTTGCTCCGCTTGTAGTCCGGCAGGCTGGTGATGTCCCTCCCGTCCAGGATCACGCTGCCGGAGTCCGGCTGGAAGGTGCCCGCGATGGCATTGAACATGGTGGATTTTCCCGCGCCGTTGGAGCCCAGCACGGTGACGAAGTCCCCGGGGGCCAGGTGCAGGCTCAGATCGTTCAGGGCCCGCTTCTCATTCACGGTGCCGGGGTTAAAGGTTTTTTTGATGTGATCGAGTTTCAGCATTTGCCGCCTCTCTTTCCCGCGAGCCTGCGGCGCAGCAGGGGAAGCTGGCTGCGCAGATAGGGCAGGCAGATGGTGAGCACCACAATGACCGAGGAGGTGAGTTTCAGCATATAGGCGGGCATCCGCAGGCGCAGCGCAATGGCATACACCAGTCGGAACAAAATGGAGCCGATGACCACACCCACCGCCCGCAGGGGAATTCCGCCCCTTCCAAAGAAGGTACGGCCGATGAGCAGGGAGGCCAGGGCGATGGTCAGCACGCCGGAGCCGATGTTGATGTCGCAGGACTTCTGGGACTGGGCCAGCAGGCAGCCGGACAGGCCCGTGAAGGCGTTGGCGATGCACAGGCCCACGGTGGTGGTAAAGGCGGGGTTGATGGAGGAGGAGCGCACCATGTCCATATTGTTGCCGGTGGCCCGGATGGCGAGGCCCAGCTTGGTCTTCAGGAAGTAGGCCAGGAAGAGCACCACCGCCCCCACCGCGATGAGCAGAACGATCAGCTCATAGGCACCGGCCAGGGGCGTGCCCTTCAGCGCCGCTTTCAGCAGGCTGAAAACCGTGTCCGATTTGTTCAGATTTACCAGGGAAGCACCCTTCATAATGGCGATATTCACGGAATACAGCCCCGTGTTCACGATGATGCCGGAGAGAAGACTGTCCACCCCCATGCGGGTCTGCAAAATGGCGGTCACGAACCCGGAGGCAGCACCGGCCAGCATGGCCACAGGAATGGAAAGATAGGGGTGCCCGGCCAGGGCCACCATGGCCCCCACTGCCGCGCCCAGGGTAAAGCAGCCGTCTGTAGACAGGTCGCACACATTCAGCATGGAATAGCTGAGGAACAGCGCCAGGACGGTGAGGGAGTAGGTCAGGCCCAGCTCCAGCGCGGTCTGACCCAGATTCAGTAAAACGGATACGCTCATCCAGAAGCCTCCTGTTGACGGTGGGAACCGCCTCCTTCCACCGGCCGAATGCCGGGTGTCCGGCCCATCGGGAAGGATGGGCCGAATGTCCCGGCATCGGTGTTCGGTTTCTGACTGTTCCCGTAAGATGGATTATTGAACGTCGCTGAAGCTCTCAGCGGTGATGGTGGTGAGCACCTGGGTGCACAGGGGGGCGAAGGCCGCTTCCACCGCGGCGTAATCCAGGCCCAGGGCCTCACAGGTTTCGGTGTTGACGGTGCAGGTGCCGTTGTCAAAGGTCATCACGGCCAGGGAGGCGGGATCAGCGCCCTCCAGCAGAACCTGAGCGGCCATGTTGGCGGTTTCTCTGCCCAGATTGGCGTAGTCAACGCCATAGCCGACGAAAGCGCCGTTCAGAGCGAAGGAATCCGCGCCGCAGTAGTGGGGGATGCCGGCATCCGCCAGCGTCTCGTAAATGGCCAGCTCGGCGGTCATGATGGTGTTGTCGGTGGGGGTGAACACGGCATCCACACCGGCGGCGATCAGGCTTTCAACGGCCATCTGAATCTCGGCAGTGGTGGTGCCGGTGGCATCCACATAGGCGATCCCCCGGGCGTCCAGGTAGGCCTTGGCATCCGCGATGGGGGTGGTGGAGGCATCCTGGCCCAGGTCATACAGCAGGCCGATCTTGTCGGCATCGGGGTTGGCGGCGAACACCAGATCCAGCAGCGCGTTGGTGTTCAGGAAGTCGGAGGTGCCGGTGATGTTCGCGCCGGGAGCCTCCAGGGTCTCCACCAGACCGGCGGAGACGGGATCGGAAACGGCGGAGAAGATCACGGGGACACCGTTACCCTCGGTCATGGTCTGCATCCGCATGGCAACCGGGGTAGCCACACCGATCATCAGGTCCACTTCTTCGGCGAGGAAATCGGCGATGATCTGCTCCATGACGGCGGCATCGGCCATGCAGTTGTCTTCCAGAATCTGGAAGGTCACGCCCTTCTCCTCGGCGATGAGGTCAAACTGGGCTTTGATGTTTTCAACGATCTGGTCCAGGGAGGCATCCTTGACGAAATTGCAGATGCCAATTTTGAATTCGGTCTTCTCGGCGGCGGCGGAAACAGCGGTCAGGGTGACAAGCATTGCCAGGGCAAGCAGCAGGGAAATCAGCTTTTTCATAATAAAAATCTCCTTAATTACAGTATTCTTGGATTATGACGGACAAAAATTCGCTGCCGCCATCGTCTGCCTGGGTGCTTCATGGAAATTACCTCCTTGGGGAATAAAAAAAGCCCTCGCTCCCTACACTTAGGGAACAAGGACAGAATGAATATTCTGCGGTACCACCTTGTTTGCCGCCGAAGCGACCACCTCATGCAGATGCCAACACACCTGCTGCCCAGTAACGCTGGCAATGCGTCAGAAGATACTAAGGACGAGCCTGTTCCCCCTGCCCTCGACGGCCCATTTGCCAACCCGCTTTTCGCTCCGCTCTCAGCTTTGCGGAACTCTCTGTGGATGCGCTGCTGACGTTACTTCCGTCTCAACGGTTTCACATTTAAGTTATGCTTACTATACACATTTCGTGTCCGTTTGTCAAGCACTTTTTTTCACGGTCTGCGGACAAATTTTTCCAGTGACGGTGGGTTGAATGGAATGCAATTCGTTCCTTGGGTAGGGGACGGGTTCCCCGTCCCGCTTCTGCTTATTTTGTATCCTCCAGATCCTCCAGCGCTGCACGAACTGCGGCAATGACAAATGCGGAAAAAGTGCAATTCTTTCCCTGAATCGCCTGTTCCACCCCTTCTATAACGTCGTTGGGAAAACGAATTGTTTTGTTCGTCGTTGGGGGGATGGAGGGAATCGTAAACTTGCCCACGTGCGTCACCTCGCAATACAATTGTAAATGGTTGACGGATGATTTGTTATTTGCTGGAATACAGTTGGTTCTTCGGAACCAGGGCGTTGCCATAATAGACATTGGTGCGATTGCCGCTGGCAATCAGAGAATTCTGATTCGCTGCGCGACGCACCGCGGTAGGCGGTTTCTCCCCCATCAACAGGGGGTGAGCTTCTTTAGCCCCCTGTCCTCTGCGGAAAGGGGGTGGCGGATTTGGTTACATACACAGATTTATTTGTTTTTTGTACCCTGATCGTCAGCTTGATCAATCTGTTCGTGCAGATTTTTCAGAATAAAAAGAAGTAACCGCCCCAAGTTCCCCAACCGAGCGGTTACTTCTGTAACGTAAAGGGGGAGCGAACCGTCTATCGGCAGCGCCCTTTTCTATGTTTATTATACCACGAACACCCGAAATGTCAAGAATTTGGGGTGTTATTTCAATTGGAATCCATCCTCGCCCAGTTCCAGGGTGCTCTCGTAATAGGCCTTCATGGCGTCCATCAGGCTGAGGGTATCGGCCAGGGAGGCGGTTTCGTAGCAGCTGTGCATGGCCAGCTGGGGCAGGCCGATGTCGGCGGTGGGCACGGACACGTGGGCGATGGAAATGCAGCCCAAGGTGCTGCCGCCGGGGATGTCCGGGCGGTTGTAGTAGGTCTGCACCGGGACCCCCGCTTTCCGGCACACCTTGCGGAACACGGCGGCGCAGAGGCCGTCGGTGCAGTAGCGCTGGTTGGCGTTGAATTTCAGCACCACACCCTCGCCCATCACCGGGGCGTTGGCGGGATCGGCCAGCTCCGGGTGGTTGGGATGGATGGCATGGGCGTTATCCGCGGACACCATAAAGGACTGGCTGAGCAGGCGGCATACCTCCAGCTTCAGACCCTGGGCAATGCGGGTGAGCACATCCTCCAGAATGGTGGAGTTGGCACCGTTTACGGTGGAAGAGCCGATCTCTTCGCTGTTCAGGGCGCAGAACACCGGGATATCCTCACTTTCCCCGGCAGTGAGGAAGCCCTGGAAGCAGCCCCACACGCTCTGCAGGTCGTCCAGCCCCTGGGCGGAGATGTATTCCTCCTCCATGCCCCACACGCTGGCCTTCTGCCGGATGTACAGGTACAGGTCGTGGCCCAGGATTTTGCCCCCGGCCTCTTTTTCCAGAAGTTGGGCCAGCTTGCCCTGGGCATTTTTGCCCCCCAGCAGGGGATTCATGTCCATTACGGGGTTCCACTTGTAGCCGTCGTTGGCCTGGCGGTTCATGTGGATGGCCACGTTGGGGATCAGCAGCAGGTCCCGGTCAATGTCTAATAGCTTCACCTCAGCTCCCTGCTCCGTCTCCACCAGCACCCGTCCGGCGATGGACAGGGGACGGTCGGGCCAGGGGGCCATCAGGCTTCCGCCGTAGCGCTCCACGCAGACGGTGGTGTAGGCGCCGGCCTTTTCGCCGTTTTCCTTCAGCTTGAAGGTGGGCCGGTCGGTGTGGGCGGCGGAGATCAGGTAGCCCCGGGGCTGACGCTCCGGTACCCGGAAGGCGATCACCGAGGCTCCGCCCCGGCAGACATAGTATTTCCCGCCGGGAGCGATTTCCCATTGGGTGTGCTCCTCCAGCGGGGTGTAGCCCTCCGCTTTCAGAATTTCCACCAGATTTGCCTGGGCGTGATAAGCGCTGTGGGAGTGATCCAGATATTCACAGAACGCCTGAATGCGATGGTCCATATTTTCATTTCCTTTCAATATGTTAATAGGTGCCCGGTTGAATGGCACCACGTTCCGCTTACCACCAGCCACTGTAGGGGAGGCTCGCAGCCTCCCGCCAGGGAATGAAACTGAGTGTTCGGTTGAATGGTATTGCGTCCGACGTGGTACGAATTCGCCCAACCTGGTTTGTTGTTATGGGATTGTACCGCGCGGGAGGCTAAGAGCCTCCCCTACAGTGGCGTATCCCAACTTATTCCACCAGCTCACAGAACAGGTCGATCTTCTCCGCCACGGTTTCCAGGGCGCCCCGCCAGAAGTCCTTGTCGGTCAGGTCGATGTCCGCCACCCTGGCCACGTCCTCGGCGGTGGCGATGGGGGTGGTGTGCAGCAGCTTCTTGTACTTGGGCACGAAGGCTTTCCCCTCCTGCTCGTACCGGGCGTACAGGCCCCGGGCGAACAGGCCGCCGAAGGCATAGGGGAAATTGTAGAAGGTGGAGCCGTAGTAGTGGCTCTTGCACACCCACATATAGGGGTGCAGGCAGCTTTCATCCAGCCCGTCGCCGTAGCTCTCCAGCTGGGCGGTGCGCATCAGGCCGCACAGGGCATCGGCATCCAGGAATTCCTGCTCCCGGCGTGCCAGCACCGCCGTCTCAAACCGGTAGCGGGAGGAGATATCCACAATGATCTGGGTCACGTCCTGGAGCTGGGATTCGATGAGGGCCAGCTTCTCCCCGGCGTCCGCCGCCTGGGAGATGGCATGGTTCATCACCACGCACTCGTTGAAGGTGGAAGCGGTCTCCGCCAGGGGCATGGAGTAGTCGTGGTTCAGAATCCGATGGTCCCGGATGCACAGGTTGTGGAAGGCATGGCCCAGTTCATGGGCCAGGGTCACCACGTCGGTGAGCTGACCGTCGAAATTGGTGAGAATCCGGCTCTCCCCCAGGCAGTCCACCCCGGCGCAGAAGGCGCCGCCGGCCTTGCCGCTGCGGGGATAGAAGTCGATCCAGGCATTGTCAAAGGCGGTGGCCACCATTTGGCTCAGTTCACTGTCAAAGTGGGAGAACAGCTCCACCAGGTAGTCCCTTGCCTGCTCCGTGGTGAAGGTGGAGGAGGATTTCCCCATGGGGGCGAACAGGTCGTACCAAGGCAGACCCTTTTCGTGGCCCAGGGCTTTTGCCTTGGCCTTCAGATACCGGCGGAACTGGGGCAGGTACTCCTCGATGGCGGCGAACATGGCGTCCAAAGTGGCCCGCTCCATGTGGGAATGCTTCAGGGTTCGCTCCAGGGGGGAGTCGTAGCCGCGCAGGCGGCACTCGTTGATGGTCTCCAGCTTGATGGAGTTCAGGGCGTAGGCCACCGGAGCCTTGATGGCGTCGTAGGCAGCCAGTTCCGCATCGAAAGCATCCCGGCGTACCTGGGCATCGGGGCTGTAGGCCAGATTCCGCACGGCGGAAAGGTTGGTGGTTTCTCCCCGATAGGTCACAGGCACGGTGCTGGTGAGGTATTGCTGCATCTCGCTCCAGGCGTTGCCGCCGGAGAGCTTCAGCTTGGCCATGACGCTCTCTCCCACCCCGGGGAGCAGGTGGCGGCTGGAGTCTGCCAGATTTTCCAGCAGGAAGCGGTACTGGCTGAGGAAATCGTCCCCGGCGATCAGCGCCTGCAGATTGTCGATCCGGGCGGCCCAGTCTTCAAAGGCGGCAATGGGCGCGGCGCTCTCGCTGTAAAGCCCCAGAATCCGGCCCAGCTGGGAGCCGGCCTGGGCATCCAGCGTGTTGGCGGCCTGCTTCAGCTCGGCGAAACCCGCCAGCTTCATCACATAGCCGGCCAGCGCCTCCTGCAGCTCCAGCCCCCGGCGCAGCCCCTGGGCGGGGTCAGCTTCCCCCAGTGTTTTCACAAAGGCCTCCAGCTGGGAAAGGGTCAGCTGCAGCGCCTCCACATCCCGGGCAAAGGCCGGGTCGTCAAACCCCTGATAGATGGGGTCCAGGTTCCATACTTCGTTCATGAAAAAAACCTCCGTTTCAAAGTGAAATTATTGTACAACGGAAAAGAGCTTTCGTCAATTGCCCCGACGCGGGCGTATTTCCGTATTTGCCGGAAAAGAAAGGCACCTTATCCCGTTTTTTGGGATAAGGTACCGGATTGGATGCTTTGATTTGATCAACGATAGAGAATGAACAGCATCAGCCCTGCGTAGGCGCAGCACAGCAGGAGCAGAAATCTGTCGTGGAGCAGTACCTCCACCGGGTCGCCGTCAGAGTTTCCCTCCACGTTCAGACTGTACTTCATGGAGATCAGCAGCACAATGGGGGCAGTCCAGACCAGGTTGTCGGTATGATAGGAAGCAATGGTCTGGCTGTCCATGCACCACAGGGCATAAAAGACGTTGCACAGAGCCAGGCAAAGGTACATGTTCTTGTCCAGAAACCCTTCCGTGTAGTGCTGCAGCACCGCCCGGGTTTCGCCGGACTGGATGCGGCGCAGCTCATTGCGCCGCTTGCCCAGGGCAAGGTAAAACATCAGGGAGATGCAGGTGAGAAACAGCCAGTTGGACAGGGTAATTCCCGAAATAAAGGAGCCGTAGAGAATCCGCAGCAGGAAACCGGATACCAGAATGGTCACATCCACCAGGGGGATGTTTTTCCAGCCAAAGCTGTAGCCCAGATTCAGAACAAAATACAGCACCAGCAGAGCGGTGGCCTTTGGTTGGAAAACCAGGAAGTTGAAAAAGGCGGTCAGCAGCAGCAAGGCGGCGGCAAACAGCCAGGCGCTCCGGACGGAGATTCTCCCGGCGGCGATGGGACGGCGGCATTTGGTGGGGTGGCGGCGATCCTTCTCCACGTCCCGGATGTCATTGATCACGTAGATGGAGGAGGAAAGCATACAGAAGGCACAAAAGCCCCAAAAAGCAGCCAGCAAACGCTCCGGCTGGAACAGCTGGCCGCTGCAGATCAGGGCAAGGAAGACCAGCAAATTTTTGATGTAGTGATGGACGCGGGCTTCTTTTAGGTAATCACGAAGTAGGCTCATTTGGATGCACTTCCTTAAGCGGGATAGGTTTGAATGGCGAATTGAATCAGCGCGTACAGTCCCGGCAGATTCCCCAGCATCAGGCCAATGGCGGCGGCGCCGCAGACCAGGGGAAGAAGATACCGACTACGGAGGCAATCGGATATTTTTTCCACCAGTTGGAACAGAAGAACATAAATCGCCCAGGCAAAGCCCAGGGCATACAGGTTCAGTCCGTTCTCCCTGGTGCCCCAGCCGATCAGGCACAGAATCACAAAGGAAAAGCAGACCCAGAAAAAGGACAGCTGGCTCAGCTTGTTTTTCCGGTTTACCAGGAAGCTGCAAAGCACAAGCAGCAGAATTCCAATCCCCAGAACGGAGACAGCCGTTGGCTCCGTCAGCCACCAGCTGATGCGCCCTCTGCCCGTTTCCAGAACCCGGGCCTCCGGGGACAGGAAGCAGTTGGGAAGAAACACCAGGTACTGCAGCAGCCGCTGAGAAAAGACCAGGGAGTCGCCGGTGAAGTCCTGGATCCAGGTCCCCTGGCTGAATAAATTCAGCAGAAGGTCGGCGTTTCCAAAGGCGACCAGGGCGAATAGAAAGCCCAGTCCGGCCCGCCACATGTCCAGAAACCATTTCCTGAATGCGTGAATGGGAGAATGGTCGGACATCAGGGGGGTCAGCACCAGGGAGGTCAGCAGCGTTCCCCCCGCGCCCCAAAGAAGAATGGGGTCCTGCTGCTTCTGCTCGAGAATCAGATGGAGGAAGAGAATCAGCCACAGGTAGCTGATCACATAGGTTTCCACTGCCAAGGTGCTGAACAGGCAGGAGTAGGTAAAAAACAGGGGGACGGTGAAACACAGGCGCCTTCCGGGGGTCAGATGCAGAAGGCGGGCCAGCAGATAATTTGCCAGAATCAGCAGAAAAATCTGGATGTCATTCATGAAATTGGCGGCCCACATCTGCTTGGCGGGAAACAGCCTGGAGAGCAGATACGCAAGGCCAGTAAAGGGTGCGGAAAAGAAGGGAAACAGAGGATGCCTGATGTCCACCCAGGAATCATTCAGGAACCAAAGACGCTTGACTGCGGCGGGAGAGTCGGTGGTATAGATCACATCGGCAAAATAATCCGTTCCGTAAAAGGCCTGGCTTTTCAGGAAGGCCGCGGTGGCAGCCGCGGCTGCCGCCAGGAACAGCAGACCATAGACAGCCAGCTCCCATCGGGGGGTGCCCTCCAACCAGTGCAGGGGCCGGAACCGCTGCCAAAGGCGGCGCAGCAGAAAAACCGTCCAGAGGGTGATGCAGAAGACACCGAGCAGAGCAGCAAACAGGGCTGCC
>JALFGI010000251.1 GCA_022777455.1 Clostridiales bacterium
TTGGTGGTGTCCACCTGAATGTGGCCGTGTTCCAGTACATAGTCCATGATCAGCTCCGCGATCTCCGTGGACTGCTCCTTCACCCTGGGACAGGTGAGGTAGCACCCGTAGCCTCCGGTGCCGGAGGCGCGGTAGTTGTTCATGCAAAGCTTCAGCTTTTGCTCTTCGGGCAGTTCCCTGCCCTGATAGCGGATGGAGGTCACCCGGGCGCCCAGGGGCTTGCGGATGTCCATGGTCACTTCAATGCCGGAGAAAAAGTCGTAGTTGTAGTGCTCCACCTTGGGCTTCAGGAATTCCTGGCTGACCTCTATCGTTCCATCCTCCCGGAGGGCAAAGTAAGAGGCGCAGCGCTCCAGCGCTTTCTTCAGCACCCCCCGGTTCACCTGCAGGGTCTGCAGGGTGTTGGGGTAGATGTAGGTGGCCACCACATCTCTTACGGTTACGTCCTGCCGGAAGCCCTTGACTTCGTTTCCCAAGCTGGTGCAGGAGATGTCCGCCCCGGAGGCGGCAAGCTGCACCTGGTTGAAGAAATTGGCAATTCCGGAGCCGTTCAATGCCATCCGGATGGGGACCTCGGGGAGCAGCGGCCGGTCCAGATGCCCCACGGGGGTATCCAGCCATTTCCCCGCCGCTTCATCCAGGGGGGCCAGGATGGCGGCGGCTTCCGGGTCGGTGCGGTCGCCGGGAGACTCCAATGTGCCTTTTGCGGTGACAGTACCGCCCTTGTAACACAGGTGCATCACGGCAAATTGCCTGCCCTTGTCCGGCGTCTGGCAGACAAAGGAATGGTGAAGCTTCCGGGGGGCGATGGGCAGGTGCTGGTGGCCGGTGAGCAGGACGTCGAAGTCCAGTTCCCGGCAGATGCGGTAGCCCTGGTTCTCGTCGGTGTCCGACAGGAGCAGCCCGGTGTCCAGGTCACTTTCAAAGCCGCCGTGGTAGATGCACACAGTCACGTCCGCCCCCTGCTCCAGCAGCTGCGCCAGGGCCTTCCGGGCGGCGGGCAGAGGGTCGGAGACGGTGATGCCTTTTAAGTTTTCCGGCTTCTCCCAGATGTTGATGTGGTGGGTGACAATGCCGGTGAGGCCCACCCGCAGGCCGTTTTTCATGGTGACCACGGCGGTGTCCCGAACGCCCTTCAGCCCGGACACATTGGCGCAGAGGCAGTAGGCATCCATGGCATCGATGTAGCGCTGGAGCTGGGCGGGACCGTAGTTGAAGTCATGGTTGCCCAGGGTGAAGAAATCGTAGCCGGCGCAGTTCATCACCCGGGCGGAAACCCCGGCCCCGTCCAGGCCCGTTTTGTGGAGGTAATAGGTCAGAGGGCTGCCCTGGAGGGTGTCGCCCCCGTCAATGATCAGCGTGTTCCCGTCATTTTGGAACTTGGCCATGCAGTTGGCTGCCCCGGTATGGGCATGGGCCCCCGTGGCATAGTTCAGGGGAGAAAAGAAGCCATGCAGGTCGCTGGTGAAGTAAATGGTCAGATTCTGTTCCATGGACTCACTTTCCCTGGGCCAGCTTGGTGCGGATCTTGGTGGAGAAGAACTCGATCACCACCACCAGCAGCATCAGGCCCCACACGAAGGAGCCCACCATGGCCCAGCGCCGGCTGTTCAGGCACTGCACCAGGGAGGCACCGATGCCGCCGGCGCCCACGATGCCCAGGGTGGTGGCATCCTTCAGGTTGATGTCGAAGCGGTAGATGGTGGTGGAAATGAAGCTGGCGGTGAGCTGGGGAATCACACCGTAGCGGATTTTCTGGAAGGGAGTGCAGCCCATGGCATCCAGGCTTTCCAGAATCTTGGTATCCAGATCCTCAATGGCGGTGATGTACATTTTGGAGATCATGCCGATGGAGCACACGCTCTGGGTGATGACACCGCAGGCTGCGCCGGGACCGGTGACCCGAATCCACATCAGGGCCCACACCAAGCTGGGGATGGTGCGGATCATGAGAATCAGCACCCGTGCCAGGTAGGCAATGGGCTTGGGCATGATGTTGGTGGAGGCGAGGAAGGCAAAGGGAATGGCCAGAATGGCACCGAACAGGGTGCCCAGCACCGCAATGGCGATGGTCTGCATCAGAAGATAGGGCACATCCGTTTCCCCGGTGCCGAACAGCAGTTTGGTATCCGGGTGAAACACGCCGTGGACCACTCCCTTGGCCACCTCGGAGCCGGTTTTGGTCAGGCCGGTGAAGCGAATGTCGGAAGAGGACCAGCTGACCAGCAGCACGATGATCAGCACGATCAGGGTGTACAGCACCCATTTCCGGGGACGGGCGGCGTAGGCCTCCGCAGCGGTGAGCTTGCGGTCAAAGACCTGCTCGAAATTTTCCAGCTTGATTTTTTTAGACATCGTCCATCCCTCCTCAGCTCAGCTTTTTGCGCAGGTAGGCGCTGAAGAATTCAATGAAGGTTACCACCACAAACAGGGACAGCAGCACCATGCCCAAACCGTTGTAGTCCCGCCAGCCGATGCGTTCGTTGATGGTGATGCCCAGACCGCCGGCGCCCACGTAGCCCAGAATGGCGGAGGCGCGGACGTTCATTTCAAAGCAGTACAGGCAGTGGCTCAGGTACACCGGCAGGATCTGGGGCACGCAGGCGGACCAGAAGGCCTGGAACTTGTCGGCGCCCAGGGCTTCCATGGCCTCGAAGGGTCCCATGTCGATGGTCTCGATGCTCTCGTAGAGCATTTTGGACACCACGCCAAAGGTAAAAATGGCAATGGCCACGGTGCCGGAGAAGGTGCCCAGGGAGAAGATCAGGGCGCACACCAGGGCAATGACCAGGGTGGGCAGGGTGCGGATCAGGCCCAGCACCACCCGAAGCAGGCTGACCACGATCTTGTTGTGGTCAATGTTGCTGGAGGCCAGCACCGCCACGGGCAGAGCGCAGGCGCAGCCGATGACCGTGCCCAAAATGGACATTTTAATGGTGTCCACCAGGGGACCGATGACCTTGGGGAAAAAGCTCCAGTCCGGCTGGAACAGCTTCTTCATCAAATCCATCAGCTTAGGGAAGCGGTTCACAATGGTGGCGAGGCTGAAGCCCGTCATGTGCAGCGCCCAGGCAATGGCCAGCGCCAGACCCAGGAGGATCACCGGGGTGCGGCTGCGGCGGCGGCGAACGGTGTGGCCGTTATCCAGGGTGATCACCTGGGGCTTGAAGATCTTGTCATAGAACGTCTCTTTGTAGAGAACGACATCCTTTTCGTTGTCCATATCATTCTCCGCCTCCCATGGTGGGGACCTTGGTGCCGTTGTACACGGAATCGATCTGCTCCTGGGTGATGGTGCTGGCAGGGCCGTCGAACACGATCTCACCGGCCCGGATGCCGATGACCCGGTCGCAGTACTTCAGCGCCAGGTCCACATGGTGGATGTTCAGCAGAATGGAGATCTTGTAGTCCTTGTTGATGCGCACAAAGTCCTCCATCACCTGCTTGGCGGTGATGGGGTCCAGAGACGCAACGGGCTCGTCCGCCAGGATGATGCCAGGGTTCTGGTTCAGGGTCCGGGCCAGGGCCACACGCTGCTGCTGGCCGCCGGAGAGCTGGTCACAGCGGGTGTAGGCCTTGTCCAGAATGCCCACTTTGTCCAGGCTTTCCAGGGCCCGCATCTTCTGGTCCTTGGTGAAGATGCCGAAGAGCACCCGGAAGAAATTCATGTCGGGCACATCCGCGGTGAGCACGTTTTTGATGGCGGTGCTCCGGGAGACCAGGTTGAAGCTCTGGAAAATCATGCCCACCTTCCGGCGGAATTTCCGCAGGGCCGCGCCCTTCAGGGTGGAGACATCCACATCGTCCACCAGTACCTGGCCTTCGGTGGCATCGTGCATCCGGTTGATGCAGCGCAGGATGGTGGATTTGCCGGCGCCGGACAGGCCGATGATGGCCACGAATTCCCCCTGCTCAATTTGAAGGTTCACATTTTTCAGTGCGGTGAAGCCGTTGGGATAGGTCTTGTAAACGTTTTTGAATTCAATCATATCCTGACTCGATCCTTTCTGATGCTGACATTTTGGGTGGAAAACAAACAGGTTTCCTACATTATACAATAGCATTCGCCGTGTTGCAATCTTTTTCGCAGGCGAATGGCCGAAAAAAGCCCCCGTTTTCCGGTGGAAAACAGGGTGCTTTCCGTATATGGCTGCTCTGTGTCAGCACAGTTCCTGAGGATAGACGACGCCCCACTGCCTGCGCAGAGCGTCCATCAGCTCCATCACTTCCAGCGTATCCCCATGGGGCATGGAATCCGGCTCGGTCTTCCCTTCCCCAATGCAGCGCACCGCTTCCCGGAATTCATACTCATAGCCGTTGATCTGCTCCGGCACGTCATAACGGGCCAGCAGACAGTCGGCGCAATCGTACACGCTGATGGACTGGGGATTGTTGATGTTTTCAACCACCACATAACCCTTGTCTCCATGGATGATTCCCATACGGTCGGACCGGCAGTACACGCTGTGGGTCAGCACAGCCATGCGCCCGTCCCGGTAGAACAGGGTGATGGTTTCCATGCCGTCCACACCGGTTTCCATTTTGGAAACGCTGGATTCCATCCGGACAATGTCGCTGCCAAAGTGCATCAGTGCAAAGTTCAGCCCGTAGACGCCGATGTCCAGCAGCGCGCCCCCGGCCAGGGCCGGATCGAAAATCCGGGGTACGCCGGAAATGGGATAGGACAAATTGGCGGTGAGGGTATTGGGGGTGCCGATGATGCCGCTGCATAGAATCTCATTGAGCATCTTCCGGGAGGGCATATACCGGGTCCAGATGGCCTCCGCCACATATAGCCCCTTCTGCTTTGCGGCGGCAAAGACGGTTTCCGCCTGCCGGGCGTTGAGGGTGAAGGACTTTTCGCAGATCACGTGCTTTCCGTTTTCCAGGCAGAGCATCATGTGTTCAAAGTGATGGGAGTGGGGGGTGGCCACGTACACCAGCTCCACCTCCGGGTCGGAAAGCATTTCTTCATAGCTGGTGTAGGCCTTCTCAAAGCCGTGCTCCCTGGCAAAAGCCTCCGCCTTTCCCGGGGTACGGGAGGCGGCTGCGCAACAGGTGATTTCCGGCAGGGCGGCCAAGGCGGGCGCAACCGTTTCCGCAATATAGCCGGTACCGAGAATTCCGATTTTCATGGTGATTCCTCCTTGTGGTTATCGATTGTTAAGCTGAACGATAAATTGTAATTTGGCGGTGGGTCGAATGGAACCATGTTCCGTCCTAACTGTAGGGGAGGCTCGTAGCCTCCCGCCAGGTTGGATACCTGAGTGTTCGGTTGAATGGTATTATTTTCGACGTGGTACGAATTCGCCCGACCTGGTTCATGTTCGTGGGTTTGTGCTGCGCGGGAGGCTACGAGCCTCCCCTACAGTGTAGTCGGGGGTGTGGGAATTCGCCCAACGTGATTCAGCATTCCAGCAGGTAGGAATGCCCGGCTTTTACGGTCAGCTCGATGCTTCCGTCCTCCATCCGGCAGCATTCCAGGGGTGTGCCGAAGATGTCTGTGCCGGTTTTCGGCCCGTCGGCACCCAGGGCGCCCAGGGGCAGGCGGATGTTCACATCCCGGTCTTCCGTGGAGATCACCCCCACGAACACCTCATCCTCCCAGAACCGGGCCAGAGCGACCACACGGCCTTCGGTGTACAAAAACTTCATACCGCCCCGGCGCAGGGCTTCGTGCTCCCCTTTCAGGTGGGCCATGGTGTGAATCAGACGGTAGGCATCACAGCTCGGAATATCCCGGCTCCAGGGCATGGGATAGCGGCAGCCCTCGGTGGAATCCGTGGTGCCGCCGATTTCCGCTTCGTCCCCGTAGTAGACGGAGGCCGCGCCGGTGAGCAGGAACTGGAAAATCACCGCACCCTTGTAGCCCTCCCTGGAGATATTCGGGTTGTTGTGCAGGCGGCTGGCATCGTGGCTGTCGAAAAGGTTGAACTGGTTCTCCCACATGACGTAGGGGAGCTTGGCCAGATGCTCCAGAACACGGTTTTTCACATCCTGCGCCGTCATCCGGTAGGGCACCTGGCGCAGGATGGGCTCTCGGGCCATGAACAGATCCGGCTCTCCCAGGAACTGACGAATGACCCGGCCGCAGCCATAGTAATTCATGGGGGAATCCCATTCATTTCCCTGGAGGTACTGGGCACAGTCCCCCCAATCCTCCGCCAGAATGTAGGCCTGGGGGTTGACATCGCGGATGCTCTTGCGAATCTCCGGCCAGAGGGTGTGGGCCAGCTGGAGCTCGTCCTTCCTGGCAAAGGTATCCGCCACGTCGAAGCGCCAGCCGTCGATGCTGTAGGGGGGCTTCAGCCACTTTTTCAGCACGGAGTCCTCCCTGCGGTAGACAATATCCCGCAGGGCATCGGAGGTATAGTTCAGGGTGGGCAGGGTGTCCACCCCCAGCCACTTGTGGTAGGTATTGTCCGGGCCGAAGAAATAGTAGTCCCGCTCCTGGCAGTCCGGGTTATTGTAGGCGCCCACGGACTTATCAAAAAAGGCCCCATCCCGGTTGAACCACTTGTGGGCGATGCCGGTGTGGTTGATGGAGATGTCCAGAATCAGCTTTATGCCGTTTTCATGGAGGGCCTGGCTCAGCTCCGCCAGGGCCTGGTCCCCGCCGAAGTGGGGATCCACATGAAAATAGTCCAGGCAGTCGTACTTGTGGACGGAGGGGGCGATGAAAATGGGGTTCAGGTAAACCGCCGTGATTCCCAGCTCCTTCAAATAGGGAATCTTCTGACGGATGCCCTGCAGGTCCCCGCCGAAAAAGTCCATGCAGTAGCCCTGGTGATAGGGCAGGGGAGTATCCTCCCAGTGCTCCATGGCAATGGTGGGATGGCCGTCCTGGGCGTATTCCCCGGTGCGCACATCGTTGGCGGGGTCGCCGTTGCAGAACCGCTCCGGGAAAATCTGATAGAAAACCGCATCCTTCACCCATTCCGGCTGGACGTAGTCGGCAAGCAGCACGAAGTCATAGGTGTGATCCGGCAGGTAGGTGGTAATCTCCTTCTGGGTGCAGAAATACACCACATCCTCGCATACCAGATAAAACTGGTACTGCATCCGGTTTTCCGTCATCTCCAGGGGGGCTTCGTAGTACACAAGGCCCTTCTCTTCCTTCCCCCGGGTCATGGGGATCAGCCGCTCCACGCCGTTGGGGATGGTGCGCAGAAAAACATGCTTCACCGGCGCATCCCGGTAGAAGCGCAGCTTGACGGTGACGGTTTCAAAGAGCTTCGGGCTGGGATTGCTGACAAAGGCAGCGGTGCCGTCACTGTGGACGCTTTCCAGCCAAAGCGGGGTGTGTTCTCCCATGTTTGGATCCTTCCTTCTTCCCAATATATAGTGCCATTGTAGCAAAAAGGTGAAAAAAGTAAAGAGGCAAGTGCCCATGGAAAACCGCCGGCCTGCCAGCGAAAATGCAGGCCCGCGATCATAGACCAAGTTCGGTGAATCCGCACAGCACCCCTACGGGAGCTGCGCAGGAACGTTACCGGGCGCTACCCAGGAGCCCCGGATGACACACCAGCCCGGTGCGCATTGGGGTGAAGCGCCCTGCGCTTCAAATTACAATTTCACGATCTGTATGTGATTACTCCATGTAGGCGCCCTTCATGGGGCTGACGGCGTGCTGGGAATAAAGCTTGAGCAGTCCCTTTTTGTACTTGGGCTCCTTGGGCTGCCACTCGGCCCGGCGGCGGGCCAGAATTTCTTCCATTTCCCCGGGCGTCTTGGCTTCGCCCTGGACGCCCACGATGGCCAGGGTCCGGTTGGGGATGTCGATCTGAATCAGGTCCCCTTCTTCCACCAGGGCGATGGGGCCGCCCACGGCAGCTTCGGGGCTGACATGGCCGATGACCGGGCCACGGCTGGCGCCGGAGAACCGTCCGTCGGTGATCAGGGCCGCGCTGGAGGCCAGCTTCGGGTCGGCGCAGATGGCTTCGCCGGTGTAGAACATCTCCGGCATGCCGCTGCCCCGGGGGCCTTCGTAGCGGATGAAGATGGCGTCGCCGGGCTGAACCTCTCCGTGGAGCACGGCAGCGATACATTCCTCCTCGCTGTCATAGGGCTTGGCCCGCAGGGTGGCCCGGAACATGTTTTTGGGACAGGCGGTATGCTTGATGACGCTGCCCTCGGGGGCCAGATTGCCCTTCAGAATGGCAATGCTGCCGTCGGTGCCCTTGGCATCGGCAAAGGTGTGGATGATGTCGGTGCGGGAAACCGGAATGCTCAGGTTCGCGGTTTTCTGCTTTAGGATTTCGTCGCAGTGGTCATAGAAGCCGCTTTTCTTCAGCTCCTCCAGGTTCTCCCCCAGGGTTTTGCCGGTGACGGTCATCACGTCCAGATGGAGCATGGACTTGATCTCCTCCATCACCCGGGGCACGCCGCCGGCGTAGTAGAAATACTGGGCGGGCCAATCCCCGGAGGGGCGGATGTTCAGCAGGTAATGGGCGCCCCGGTGCATCCGGTCGAAGGTGTCGGCGTCGATCTCAATGCCGAACTCATGGGCAATGGCAGGCAGGTGCATGGTGGCGTTGGTGGAGCCGGAGATGGCCGCGTGGACCATGATGGCGTTCTCAAAGCTCTTCTTCGTCACAATGTCTCCTGCGGTGATGCCCTGCTCCACCAGAGCCATCAGCTGAACGCCGGCATCGTAGGCTGCCTGCTTCAGCTCCGGGGCGGTGGCGGGCATCAGGGCGGTGCCGGGGAGCATCAGGCCCAGGGCTTCCGCCATGATCTGCATGGTGGAGGCGGTGCCCATGAAGGAGCAGGCGCCGCAGCTGGGGCAGGCGTGATGCTTGTAGTAATCCAGCTGGTCGTTGGGGATGACGCCGGTTTTCTCCCAGGCGTCAAATTTGCCGATCTGCTCCAGGGTCAGCAATTCGTTGATCTTACAGGCGGGGTCCCGCACCACATATTTTTCCGGCAGGGTGTGCGCTTCCATCACGCCGCCGGACACCACGATGGCGCTCATGTCCTTCAGCCGGCCGATGCTCATGAGCATGGCGGGCATGGATTTGTCACAGCTGGCGATGAACACGCCGCCGTCGTACACGCTGGCGTTGGCCTGGGCCTCCACCAGGTTGACGATGGCATCCCGGTGGGCCAAGGAGTAGTTGATTCCGTCGTGGCCCTGGGCGATTCCGTCGCACATGTCCGTGGCGTAATACCGGGCGGCCTTGCCCCCGTGTTCGTTGACCGCCTGAACCGCCTGCTCCACGAAACGGTTCAGATGGGCGCTGCCGGGATGGCTGTCGCCGTAGGTGCTTTCCACCAAAATCTGGGGCTTGCCCAGATCGGGAACGGTCCAGCCCATGCCGATTTTCAGCGGATCGTTTTCCGGAGCCAGGGTCCGGACCTGCTGAGAACGTAGCTGCATAACATTACCTCCTGCTTCATTTTGTCAGCGCTTTTCTGCCTGACATCTTATGACTTTATTATAATATATCTGATTTCGTTTGCAAGTTGTTCCGGCTGCTTTCTACTTTATGGCAAAAAGAATGTGGTTATATTGGAGGTTTTACACAAAAGGCCAGGAGAAACAGGTAAAAAATGCCCATTTTGAATTGAAAAATGCAAATTTGGAACGAGCTTGAAAAAGAAAGACATCTGATGATTTTGGACATGAAAAGTCCCCGCCCGGAAGGGCGGGGGTCAGTCTATCCGTTGCCGCGGCTGCTCTCTTCACAGAGCTTTTTGATGGCAGCCCGGTTGATGGTCAGGTGCATGGTCATGGCGCTGCGGGCGCCGATGGGGTCGTGGGCGGTGATGGCCTCGGCGATCATCCGGTGGGTGGTGATGGTCTCCTGGGTGAGCTGCTTGTGGGTCACGTTGACGAACATCATCACGGCGGTGTCGATGATGGGGATCAGCTGCTCCACCACCATATTCTTGCTGCACTGGGCAATGCAGGTGTGGAAGGCGATGTCGTCCTCGATGTAGTGCTCCCCGGCTTTGATTTTGTACTCCACCCGGTCACAGAGGTTGTTCATCCGAACAATATCCTCCGCAGTGGCCTGATTGGCCGCCATCTCGGCAATACCGGGCTCCAGCAGCAGCCGCACATTCACCAGATCCAAAGCCAGAGCGTTTTTGTCCTGCACGGCCCGCAGGCCCAAGGGATCGGTGACGGGCACGATGGTCACCACATAGGTGCCGGAGCCCCGCCGGACCTCCACGATGCCCTTGCTGGACAAAAGCTTCACCGCTTCCCGGATGGTGCTGCGCCCCACGCCGAAAAGCTCCCCCAGCTCAAATTCATTGGGCAGCTTGTCCCCGGGGTTCAGGGGCTTGTCCAGAATATAGTGGTAAATCCGGTCCTCCACCTGTTCGGCCAGCAGTTTGTTCTTCAAGTGGGAAAAATCGCTCATTGGGCCGCGCCCCCCTTTCCTTTTCTCCATTTACGCTGTCGGTTTTTGACGCACATTGACAAATTGTTGTATGGCGGGCTGATACGGCAGCTCCCCCTTGGCTCTCCCCTTGGGAGAGCTGTCAGCCGAACAGGCTGACTGAGAGGGTGCCGCAGTAAGGAAATGGTAACCAAAATTCATGTGTTGCCCTCTCAGTCTGCCCCTTACGGGGCAGCCAGCTCCCCCATAGGGGGAGCCAAGGGGTGCGGCAATTCCGGTACGCCAAATTACAATTTGGATAATACACTACCCTGCTGTTTTATCGTCCGGTGGAGCCAAAGCCTCCGACGCCGCGTTGGGTATCGGAAAGGGTCTCTACCTCGATATATTCCGGAATCAGCACCGGCGTGACCACCAGCTGGGCAATTCGCTCTCCGGTGGAAATTGTCTGGGCCTGGGCACCGTGGTTGTGCAGCGCCACAATAAATTCCCCCCGGTAGTCGCTGTCCACCACACCCACCTTGTTTGCCGGGGCCAGCCCCCGCTTGCAGGCCAGGCCGCTGCGGGCATAAATCAGCCCCGCATAGCCCCGGGGCAGCTCCATGGCGAGCCCCGTGGGGACGAACACCGTTTCCCCGGGGGCGATGGTCACATCCTGTTCCAGGCAGGCGTACAGATCGGCTCCCGCTGCCTCGGGGGAACCAAAGGTGGGGAGAATGGCCCCTTCCCGAAGCTTTTTCACCGCTACTTTTTCCATTATTTCATTCCCCTTCCCTCGCCCTGCCAGTCCTGCCACAGTACAATCCGATTCGCGGCCAGAGAGGCTGGGACATCGATGATTCTCTGATTTTCGGATCCCCGGAAGCGCAGGGAAAGATTCTTCTTTGCTTCCACAAAGGGACCGTCCACCAGCACATCCAGATAGCTCAAATACTCTTTGGTTATTTCCCAGTTCCCCAGACGGCCGGACAGAATATCCCGGTCGAACAGGTAACCGGAGAAGGCCCAGATGCTCTTTTCGGGGTATTTTTCTTTGATCTGCCGCAGCAGCTCCACAATCGCTCCCTGATTTTCCGGCTCGAAGGGCTCGCCGCCCAGCAAGGTCAACCCCTTGATATAGCCGGGCTTCAGCATCTCCAGGATTTGGTCGATGGTCTGCTGGGTGAAGGGCTGGCCGTAGTCAAAATCCCAGGCCACCTGATTGAAGCAACCGGGGCAGTGATGGGTACAGCCGGACACAAACAGGCTGATGCGCACTCCGGGTCCATTGGCAATATCACAATTTTTAATTTCCGCGTAATTCATGCTCTGCCTCCAAAAAACCGCCGCGGATGCTGCGGCGGTTTTCATTGATATCATTTCCTGCTCCGCATTTTGGCGGTCAGGCGCTGAAGCTGACCGTGCAGCCACTGGGCAGCTTTCTTCAGATAGCCCCAAATCACCAAGGCCCACTTTTTCAGGAAGGCCCAGGCTTTGGTGCACCAGGCAACCGTGGCGGCATAGGCCTTTTTGGCTTCTTCCAGCATGTGCAGGCCCCGCTCTTTCATGGCTTCCAGGCTCCAGTCGAAGGGCTCGGGCTCTTCATTGGGCTTGGGCATATTATCGTTGGGATAATCCGCCGCGTACTGCTCCCAGAGCTCCTGTTTTCCGTGCTTGCGCAGACCGAATTTCACCAGCTTGCGAATCAGATCGTAGATCACCGCAAACAGGGGGACACCGATGACCATGCCCAGCAGGCCCCAGGTGCCGCCGAAGAAGATGATGGCGAACATCACCCAGAAACCGGAAATGCCGATGCGGTTGCCGAGAATCTTGGGGCCGATGACGTTGCCGTCCAGCTGCTGCAGAATCACCACGAAGATCACAAACCACACAGCCTTCAGGGGGCTTTCAATCAAAATCAGCAAGGTGGCCGGAACCGCGCCAATCAGCGGACCGAAGAAGGGAATGATGTTGGTCACGCCGATGAACACAGAAATCAGCAGCGTATTGGGAATGCGCAGAATCCAGCAGCCCAGATAACACAAAACGCCAATGATCAGCGAATCCACGATTTTGCCATCGATAAAGCCGCCAAACATCTTGTCCACCAGTGCCACTTCCTGCAGCACCGCATTGGCCCACTTGTCGCTGAGGGCACTGCGGACGATCAGCGCGCCCTGACGGGCGAAGCGCTTTCGGCTGGCCAGAACATACACTGCCACGATGATGCCGATGATCAAATTGTACAAGCTGCGAATCACCGCAAAAACGCTGGAGCTGACGCTGCTGACCAGCGTGCTGATCTGGGGCACCAGGGTGTTGCGGATCCAGGCCTCGGTCTCATTGTACAGCTTATCATAGCTGGTGTTGAAAAAGTCGAAGAAAGCATCCATGTATTCGCTCTCTCCGAAGGTGCTCTCTGTCCAGACGATCAGGCGCTCGATTCCGGAGGGAATGGTCTTGCCCAGGGTAACCAGGCTTTCATACACCCGGGGGAACACCATGGCCCCCAGGGCATAGATGATCAGGCCCGTGGTGAGCAGACTGAGAATGATCGCCGCAGTGGGCGTAATCCGTTTCAGCGTGGGGGGCAGATATCTGTTCAGGAACGATTCGTAGGCATTACACATGGGGCGAAGCAGATAGGCCACCACGCCGCCGTAGATAAACGGGGTAAGGATCTGGGCGGCAGACTCCAGAAGCTTGCCGATGCCCTGCAGGCGAAACAGGGCAAAAAACAGAACGATACTCAGGCTGATGGCACCGAAGCCGGCAAGCATCAGGTAAATGTAGCGTTTCTTTTTCGGATCGTTCATGGTATCCTCCTTTCCATAGACATATTCTCACAGCTAGAGTATAGCAGTTTCCACCTGGCATTATATGAACAAACTGTGAACATTTTCCCTCATCGGTGTAAACTCCCCGGGGATTGCGTTGCCATTTTTTCATTCTGTGTTATAATAAGTCCGAAAGAAAGCTGCGGGGATTTTTCCTGCTATCCCCAGAAAGGAGCAATTTATGCCATATTATTACTACGGGTTTGACTGGACCTATGTGTATCTGGTCCTGCCCTGCCTGCTGCTGTCCCTCTGGGCCAGTGCCCATGTGAACAGCACCTTCAAAAAATACTCCGCCCAGCATTCCCGGCGGGGAATCACCGGTGCGGATGCCGCCGCCAGAGTGCTCGCAGCCAACGGTGTGCGGGGGGTGCGGATCGAGCACATCAGCGGCGACCTCAACGACCATTATGATCCCAGAACCAATGTGATCCGGCTGTCGGACAATGTGTATGGCAGTACCTCCACCGCCGCCATTGGCGTTGCCTGCCACGAAGCCGGACACGCGGTACAGTACGCCCAGGGCTACGCCCCCATCAAGCTCCGGGCCGCCGTCATCCCTCTGACCAATTTCGGCTCCAAGCTGGCCATGCCCCTGATCCTCATCGGTCTGCTGTTTTCCTCCCTGGGCCGGCTTTCCAATTTCTTCATCTACCTGGGCATCGCCTGCTTCGGACTTTCCCTGGTATTCCAGCTGGTCACGCTGCCGGTGGAATTCAACGCCAGCCGCCGGGCTCTGGACGCCATCGCCCAAGCCGGCATCCTCTCCGAGGATGAACAGGTCGGCGCCCGGAAAACCCTCACCGCAGCGGCCCTGACCTATGTGGCTGCCACCGCCGCGGCACTGGCCCAGCTGCTGCGGCTGCTGGTTCTCTTTGGCAACCGCAACCGCCGCAACAATTGAGCCTCCCCCTTTCTGGCTCCACTGCCCCCTTTTCGCTTGACAAAGGGGGCGGTTTTTTATATAATTTTCCCGGTTTCAAAAGAAAATAGGAAAAGAGAATTTGGATATGGAAGAATTATTGAATCAGTACCGCGCCATGGGCATTTCCCCTGCCGTTTATGAATACGGCGAGAAGGCCCTGGAGCGTTTGAAGGATCGGTTTGCCCAAATCGACCGGATTTCCGAATACAACCAGGCCAAGGTCATTGCCGCCATGCAGAAAAACCGGGTGTCCGCCGCCTGTTTTGCAGCCACCACCGGCTACGGCTACGACGATCTGGGCCGGGACAATCTGGAAAAGGTGTACGCCGATGTATTCCACACGGAAGCAGCCCTTGTTCGGCCTCAGATCACCTGCGGCACCCATGCCCTCACCGTGGCCCTCAGCGCCAACCTGCTGCCCGGGGACGAGCTGCTCTCCCCCGTGGGTATGCCCTACGACACCCTGCAGGAGGTCATCGGCATCCGGGAGAGCCCCTGCTCCCTGGCGGAGTACGGGGTGAAATACCGCCAGGTGGATCTATTGCCCGACGGCAGCTTTGACTACAACAACATCAAAAAGGCCATCAACGACAAAACCAAGCTGATCACCATTCAGCGCTCCAAGGGCTACGCCACCCGGCCCACCTTCTCCGTGACCCAGATCGGTGAGCTGATTGCCTTCTGCAAAGGCATCAAGCCGGATGTGCTGGTGATGGTGGACAACTGCTATGGCGAATTTGTGGAGACCATTGAGCCCTCCGACGTGGGAGCGGACATGGTGGTGGGTTCCCTGATCAAAAACCCCGGCGGCGGTCTGGCCCCCATCGGCGGCTACATCTGCGGCACCGAAAAATGCGTCAGCCGCTGCGCCTACCGGCTTTCCGCCCCCGGCCTGGGGCAGGAGGTGGGCGCGAACCTGGGGCTGATGCCCGCCCTGTACCAAGGCTTTTTCCTGGCACCCACAGTGGTGGCCGGTGCGGAAAAGGGGGCGGTGTTTGCCGCCAACCTCTACGAACCCCTGGGCTTCAAATGTGTGCCCAACGCCACTGAGAGCCGCCACGACATTATTCAGGCCGTGGAGCTGGGAAGCGAAGCGGGTATGATCGCCTTCTGCAAGGGCATCCAGGCCGCCGCTCCCGTGGACTCCTATGCCGATCCCCTGCCCTGGGACATGCCGGGCTACAACGATAAGGTGATCATGGCCGCGGGTGCCTTTGTCCAGGGCAGCTCCATCGAGCTCTCCGCCGACGGGCCCATCCGTCCTCCCTACGCCGTATACTTCCAGGGCGGCCTGACCTGGTACCACGCCAAGCTGGGCATTTTAATGAGCCTGCAGAAAATGGTGGACGCCGGATTGGTACAGCTGTAACCCTTTGTCCCTCACGCCACCGGCAATCAGACATATTGTAATTTAACGGTTGGTTGAGTTGAATGGGATTATGTTGGACGAATCCGTAGGGAACGGCCTGTGTGCCGTTCCGCCCCGCCCCCGGAATTGGAATATTACGTTGAATGGGAACCACAGGTTACCGGTGGGAACGAACCATATTCCGTTCACCCAGGCATCCCGTTGGTTGGGTGCCGCTGCGCGGATAGAACGGCACATAGGCCGTTCCCTACGTAATGGACGAACCATGTGCCGCTCAACTCACTGCCAAATTACATTTTTTCATCTTGCTGAATCAAACCGATCCGCGCATTGTAAAAAACTCCTCCTGCTTTTTCGGCAGGAGGAGCATTTTTATCAGTTGGCGGAATTCTCTACCATTTCCTCGGGGATGCGGCACTCGGGGGTGGCGCCGGGCTGGTAATCCCGGTAGGCCATCAGGCCGGAGCCGGCGGGGATCAGCTTACCGATGATGACGTTCTCCTTCAGGCCAACCAGGTGGTCCACCTTGCCCTTGATGGCGGCATCGGTGAGGACCTTGGTGGTCTCCTGGAAGGAAGCGGCGGACAGGAAGGATTCGGTAGCCAGGGAGGCCTTGGTGATACCCATCAGCACAGCGGAAGCCTGTGCCAGATGCAGTTCGGTTTCACCGGCGTCGATGCGGGCCTGGATCTCTGCGTTGGCATCCTCGAACTCGAAGGTATCCACCACGGCGCCAACCAGCAGCTTGGTGTCGCCGGCATCGTCCACATGAACCTTGCGCATCATCTGACGGATGATGACCTCGATGTGCTTATCGTTGATTTCAACGCCCTGCTGACGGTACACCGCCTGGACGGACTGAACCAGGTAATCCTGAACAGCCTCCACGCCGGAGATTCGCAGCACGTCCTGGGGATACAGCGCACCGTCGGTGATGGGCTCGCCCTTCTGGACTGTCTTACCGTGGCTCACCTTCAGGCCCACGGAATAGGGCACCTGGTAAACCTTGACCTCGCCGTCCTCGGCGGTAACGGTGATGTTACGCAGAGCGGTACGGTGGGTATCGTCGATGCTGACAGTACCGGTGATCTCGGAAATCTGGGCCATCTTCTTGGGACGGCGGGCCTCAAACAGTTCTTCGACTCGGGGCAGACCCTGGGTGATATCGTCACCCGCAACGCCGCCGGAGTGGAAGGTACGCATGGTCAGCTGGGTACCGGGCTCACCGATGGACTGTGCGGCGATGATGCCGACGGCTTCGCCCAGGTCCACTTCCTTGGAGGTGGCCAGGTTCATGCCGTAGCACTTGGCACAGACACCGTTTCTGGCGCGGCAGCCCAGGATGGTACGGATATAAATCTTGTCAATGCCGTGGGCCTCGAACTTGGCGGCATCCTCGGGCATCATCATCACGTCCTTGGAGTGCAGCACCTCGCCGGTGATGGGAGAGACCACATCGTTCACGGGGTAACGGCCGCGGATCCGGTTGCCGAAGGTGTCGATCACGTCGCCCTTCTGGATCACAGCGCCCACCCAGATACCGTTGGTGGTGCCGCAGTTCTTCTCCCGGATGATAACCTCCTGGGAAACGTCCACCATTCGACGGGTCAGGTAACCGGAGTCAGCGGTACGCAGGGCGGTATCGGTCATGCCCTTACGGGCACCTCTGGAGGAGATGAAATACTCCAGGACGCTAAGGCCTTCACGGAAGTTTGCCTTGACGGGGATTTCGATGGTACGGCCTGCGGTATCGGCCATCAGGCCGCGCATGCCGGCCAGCTGACGGATCTGAGCCATGGAGCCACGGGCGCCGGAGTCAGCCATCATATAGATGGGGTTGAACTCGTCCAGGTTGCCCTGCAGGGCGTTGGTGACTTCGGCGGTGGTCTTTTCCCACTGCTGAACCACCAGACGGTATCGCTCGTCGTTGGTGATAAAGCCCTGACGGTAGAAGTTTTCAATTTCAACCACCTTGCCCTCGGCCTGCTTCACCAGTTCATACTTGATGGCAGGAACCACCATATCCGCAATGGACACGGAGATAGCGCCCTTGGTGGAGTACTTATAGCCCAGAGCCTTGATGCGGTCCAGCATTTCGGTGGCGATGGTGAAGCCGTGCTTACGGATGCACTTGTCGATGATCTTACCCAGCTGCTTCTTGCCCACCAGGAAGCTGACTTCCAGGTCGAACTCATGGCCGGGGACACTGCGGTCCACGAAGCCCAGGTCCTGAGGAATGGGCTCGTTGTAGATCAGACGGCCCACGGTGGCATCGATGATGCGGTACTCCATCTTTCCGTCGATTTCCTTGCCGTAGCGCACCCGGATGGGGGCGTGCAGGCCGATGGCGCCATCGGCGTAGGCGGCAATGGCCTCCTCGGGGCTGGAATAGCTGTGGATGGGCCGGAACTTGGCAATGGCCTTGCCCACGGCGCTGGCAGCCTTGTTGGCAGCCAGGAACTCATCGGCATCCACCACTTCACCCACAGGCAGGTTGGTATCACCGGCATCGGTGACGAACACGTTCTCGGAGCCCTTCTCTGCCTTGCCCAGACGGGTATAGGTCAGGTAGTAGGCGCCCAGAATCATATCCTGGGTGGGAACGGTTACGGGCTTGCCGTCCTGGGGACGGAGCAGGTTGTTGGCGGACAGCATCAGCATTCTGGCTTCCGCCTGGGCCTCGGGGGACAGGGGCACATGGATAGCCATCTGGTCACCGTCGAAGTCAGCGTTGAATGCGGTGCAGCACAGGGGGTGCAGCTTCAGGGCGCGGCCTTCCACCAGGATGGGCTCGAAGGCCTGGATACCCAGACGGTGCAGGGTAGGTGCACGGTTCAGCATGACGGGCCGGTCCTTGATGATCTCGTCCAGAGCGTCCCAGACCTCGGTCTTGCCCTTGTCGATCATCTTCTTGGCGGACTTGATGTTGTTGGCCAGGCCGTCGGACACCAGCTTCTTCATCACAAAGGGCCGGAACAGCTCGATGGCCATTTCCTTGGGCACGCCGCACTGATACAGCTTCAGCTCGGGGCCGACAACGATAACGGATCGGCCGGAGTAGTCAACACGCTTGCCCAGAAGGTTCTGACGGAAACGGCCCTGCTTGCCCTTGAGCATATCGGACAGGGACTTCAGTGCCCGGTTGTTGGCACCGGTGACGGCGCGGCCCCGGCGGCCGTTATCGATCAGCGCGTCCACAGCCTCCTGGAGCATCCGCTTCTCGTTGCGGATGATGATGTCGGGGGCATGGAGCTGCATCAGCCGCTTCAGACGGTTGTTCCGGTTGATGACGCGGCGGTACAGGTCATTCAGGTCGGAGGTGGCAAAGCGGCCGCCGTCCAGCTGAATCATGGGACGGATGTCGGGGGGGATCACGGGCAGCACGTCCATGACCATCCAGCTGGGCTTGTTGCCGGATTCCCGGAAGGCCTCCACCACCTCCAGGCGCTTGACCAGGCGCAGCTTCTTCTGGGAGGAAGCAGTCTTCAGCTCTTCCCGCAGTTGGGCGGACAGCTGGTCCAGGTCGATCTGCTCCAGCAGTTCCTTCACCGCCTCGGCACCCATGCCGGCCTTGAAGTCGTCCTCATACTTTTCGCGCATGTCGCGATAGTCTTTTTCCGAAAGAATCTGGTACTTTGACAGCGGGCAGTCGCCGGGATCGGTGACAATGTAGCTGGCAAAATAGAGAACCTTCTCGAGAATGCGGGGGCTGATATCCAGAAGCAGACCCATTCTCGACGGGATACCCTTGAAATACCAGATGTGGCTGCAGGGCGCCGCAAGCTCGATGTGACCCATGCGCTCACGGCGGACCTTTGCGCGCGTGACTTCTACGCCGCAGCGGTCGCAGATCTTGCCCTTGTAGCGAATCTTCTTATACTTGCCGCAGTGGCACTCCCAGTCCTTCGTCGGTCCAAAGATTCTTTCGCAGAACAGGCCGTCGCGTTCGGGCTTAAGTGTGCGGTAGTTGATGGTTTCCG
>JALFGI010000265.1 GCA_022777455.1 Clostridiales bacterium
GAAGTGGGAGGATACCCACATCCTTTTGCAAATTCTTATATTTCCTCTATTTTTGTCCAAAATCGATTCAAAACCCCAGTTTTGCTTGACACAAAACCGGGGTTTCTCGACGGTCTGAGCTCTCCCAAAGGGAGAGCCAAGAGGTGCGGCAATTCTGCCCGCCAAATTACAATTTATCCCGATGCCGGGAACATCCAATCCGCACACGGGGCCTTTCACACCGCCCCAAACGATGCAAAAAGCCACCGTTTCCTCAGTGAAAACGGTGGGTTTTTTGGAGCTAGTGACCTGACTCGAACAGGCGACCTTCTCATTACGAGTGAGATGCACTACCGACTGTGCTACACTAGCATTCTCTCAACGCCATATGATTATACTGGCAAATGGGAGAAAAGTCAATGCTTTTTTCAAAGCGCAACGCCCAATTCTCTGAGTTTTTCCCGAAGGGACAGCAGATCATCGAAGGTTTCGGGGCGTTTGGACGGGTCCCGGAGGAGGGCCGAGGGGTGATAGAAGGCGGTGAGCCAGATGCCCTCCCGCTGCACCCACTGGCCGTGTTCCCGGGTGATGCGGTAGTCGGGATCGATCAGCCGCAGGGCGGCGATGCGGCCCAGGCAGACGATCACCTTCGGCTGAACCAGGGCGATTTGACTGCGCAAATAAGCGATGCAGGCATCCTGCTCCGGCTCCTGGGGGTCCCGGTTTCTGGGGGGACGGCATTTGACGATGTTGGCAATGTAGCAATTGGTTCGGTCAAGGTCGATGATGGACAGCATATCGTCCAGCAGCTGCCCGGCGGGGCCCACGAAGGGCTCCCCCTTCAGGTCCTCCTGTTCCCCGGGTCCTTCCCCGACGAACATAATATCCGCGTCCCGCTTTCCCACGCCGAACACCACATGGTGTCTGGTTTCACACAGAGGACACCCGGTGCATTGGGCACACTGCTCTTCCAGCTCCTGCCAGGTCTGCATCAGTCACTGCGCCTCCTGTTCTTGTTTCTGCGGCGGCGGGTTTTGGCCCGGCGTCTGACCCGCAGAATGTAATTGATGGCCAGATATCCGCCCACCGCTGCCAGGATCGACACACACACGATCAGCACAATCCGGGAAAGCCGGGATTCGGCATCCCTGCGGTCCGCACCGCCCAGGACCTCCATGCCGGAATTGGAGGTGGCGCGCACGTCGCTCATGGCGTACAGCTCCGCCTCGTGCAGGCAGGTGTTGCGGTACCACACCTCCACCGTGGCCACCACGTCCCCTTTGTTGATGGGGGCAGTCAGGCCCTTGTCCGTGTACTCCATGATCAGATTGCTCATCTGGGCATCGGAGGGAAGCACGCTGTCCAGGTCCAGGTGGGGCTCCGCCACCACATTGCTCTCGCCGCCGGAAACGCTGAACTGCTTCAGCGCCTGGCCGTTATAGAGGATGCGGTTGGATTTATAGGTATTGAACACGAAATTGATCAGGCTCTGAGCCTCTTCAAAGTTACCGTAGACCTTCACCCGCCAGCCGTTTTCATACATCTGACGGGTACAGCCCATAACCACAAAGATCATGTCCATATTCCGGTACTCCGCCGTGCACACCAGGCTGGCGCCGGAATTGGTGGAGGCGCTCTGCATACCGCCGGTAACCCGGGTATCATAGAATTTCTGAATGTTCTTGCTGTCCACCAGATAGTTCTGGGATTCAAAGGAACGTGCATCGGAACGGTTAGTGGCCGGAACCGTGTAGGAGGTTTCGGCGATCAGGTTCCGGAAGGTCTCGTTCCGGGTGGCTTCGATGAGGATGCGGGCCATGTCCCGGGCAGTGGTGACATTCTGGCCGCTGTCCAGGCCGTGGACGTTGGTGAAATTGGTGTTGGTGCAGCCCATCTGGCGGACCCGGCCGTTCATCATGGACACAAAGGCCTCCTGGTTGCCGGCAATGTGCTCTGCCAGGGCAATGGCCGCGTCATTGGCGCCCTGCATGATCAGGCAGTGGATCAGGTCATTCACCGTCAGCTGCTCGGCTTCCTTCAGGTTCACGTTCTGGGTGCCGCCGGGCAGACGGGAAATGTTCCGGCTGCTCACCGTCACCACATCCTGCAGGTCGCAGTATTCAATGGCCAGCAGGGCGGTGACCATTTTGGTCAGACCTCCGGGGGGCAGCCTGGTATCTGGGTTGTAGGCATACACCAGCGTGCCGGTGCTGCGCTCGAAGGCGATGGCCGCCTGGGCGCTGTCCAGCCGCCGGTCGGAGCCCCCCAGGGGGACATAGCCGTCGATGGTGCGGCAGCCGTTAAGGATGCACACGCTGCCAAAGGCCAGCTCCCGATTGGCCGAAGGGCCGTCGGTGATGACGTACTGGGTTTCTTCCGTCACCGCCTCCGCCAAAGCGCCAGGGGCAAAGCAGACCAGGGCCAGCCAAAGGGCGGCCAGGCGGAAAAGAATGGATCGTTTTTTCATAATTCTCCCTCGTTTCTCACGTTACCGGACTTGCCCGGGTGAGAAAAATCGTGTATAATCGTTTCCGGGAATGGGATTCCCTTTTCAGGATCATTCTATCCCGGGGCTGTATCATAACTGCATCCCACTTGCAGCAGGATGGCATCTTTTTTCTTACCGGCTATTATATCAGTTTTTCCGGCATGAGTCAATGAACAGTTCTGCCCCAAATTTCTTCCAAACCCATCTGATTTCACCACATTTTTCCAACGGAGGACATCCCTATGAAATTCATTTCCTGGAACGTGAACGGCCTGCGTGCCTGCCTGGGCAAGGGCTTTCAGGACTATTTTGACAGCGCCGACGCGGACTTCTTCTGCCTGCAGGAGACCAAGCTCTCCGACGGGCAGCTCTCCCTTCCCCTGCCCGGCTACAAAGCTTACTGGAGTTACGCCGAAAAGAAGGGCTATTCCGGCACCGCCATCTTTGCCAAAGAGGCGCCCCTGTCCGTCACCTACGGCCTGGGGGTACCGGAGCTGGACAACGAGGGGCGGCTGATCACCCTGGAATATCCCGGCTTTTTCCTCGTCACCTGCTACACCCCCAACGCCCAGCGGGAGCTGGCGAGAATCGACCACCGGATGAAATGGGACGAGGCCTTCCGAGGCTACATCACCGGGCTGGACAGCAGGAAACCGGTGATCCTCTGCGGTGATCTGAACGTGGCCCACAAAGAGATCGATCTGAAAAACCCCGCCTCCAACCGGGGAAACGCCGGGTTTTCCGACCAGGAGCGGGAGAGCTTCCAGAAAACCCTGGACTGCGGCTTCACCGATTCCTTCCGCCACCTGTACCCCGACGTCACCGGCGCCTACAGCTGGTGGAGCTACATGTTCCGCGCCAGGGAGAAAAACGCAGGCTGGCGCATCGACTATTTCCTGGTGTCCAACCGGATTTCTCCCCAAATCCGGGAAGCCGCCATCCGCTCCGAAATCCTCGGCTCCGACCACTGCCCCGTGGAACTGGTGATGGACATATAAATATCAAAAGGATGAAACGAAGGGTAACCCCCGGTTTCATCCTTTTTTTGAATGAACGTTAAATTGTAATTTGGCGGGCAGTGCCCGCAGCCAACGGCGCACCGGGCATGTATGTCCTCCGGGACTCCTGGGCGGCGCCCGGTAACGATTTTGCGCAGGAAAAATGAATTTCCCATCCAATCATGGCGTGCAAAAACGAATCGAGCGGTGCCCAGGAGTGTAACGACTACTGACCAGCCGAGCACGCATTGGGGTGAAGCGCCCTGCGCTTCAAATTACAATTTACCAAGCTGCTGTCGAACGATTTCAATCCGGCTGGAACGCATCCATCTCCCGCTGGAGGTCCTTCAGGAAAACATCCACATGGTACCCATCCGTGGTGGCATGGTGGCAGGTGAGGGACAGGGGGAGCAGCTGTCTGCCTTCGGGGGAGGTGTAGATTTTCCCGGCCTCCACCGAGGGGAAAAAGTAGGGCTTGCAGTCATAGGAATGCACCGCAAAATGCTGAAAGGAAATCCAGGGCACACAGGAAACCGTGTAGGCATTGGCAGGCGGCGGGGTCTGGGGCTGGCTCAGCACGCCGTGATTGCCCCCGAAGCGGCGCTGGTTGGACAGGTAGTTCTGATAAAAGATTTCGTAATCGGCATCGTATTCCGTCCACATCAGAGAAAAGGTCTTGTCGTCCTCATGGAAGCTGGCATACAGAGGCGTAAGGGTCTCGTAATAGCCCAGCGTCTTCTCCTGATAGGCAATTTTGAATTCCTGCTGACGGTTCAGGCATTTGGTCACCAGATACAGGTAGGTGGGGAAGAATTTCCGGTTTGCCCGGTTCAGGGTCTCCCGCAGCCGGGTCACATCCAGGTCCACGGTGATGGAGTAGCCGGTGGGGGCCATTTGGGAGAAATACCAGAACATCTGCCCCCGGGGCCAGGTTGCAAGGTCAATGGGATGAAAAAGCATGGTATTGCCTCCTTTCGGAATCACAATACCATGGGTTTTTCTTTCTTGCAACCTACGCTCCGTAGAGAGTCAGAAAGGTTTCAGGTTCATACCCTCAGTGCAGTCGCAGAGGAACTGGGCCAGCAGCTCGGCGCAGTCCTGTATGTCCTGCAGAGAGCCCACCTCATCGGGGCAGTGCATATACCGCAGGGGGATGGACACCAGGGCGAAGGGTACCCCCAGGCCGGTGCGGTGCATGGTGTCCCCATCGGTATAAGTACGTTCGCCGGCGGCCTCAATCTGCACAGCCATGTTCAGCTTCTCCGCCGTATCCAGCAGGTACTGATTCACCTTTTTATGGATGGAGGGCGAGTTGCAGAGGACAGGCCCCTTACCTACGCAGACCTCCCCGCACTTCCACTTGTCCATGCCCTCGTAGTCGGTGGCATAGGTCACATCCACGGCGATGGCAATGTTGGGCCGGACCCGGGAGGCGGTGAAGTAGGCGCCGGTGCCAACGATCTCCTCTCCGGTGGTGGAGGCGGCGTACACGCCGACGGACACGCCCTTCTGTTTGGCCAGCTTCAAGGCCTCCATGACGATGTAAGCCCCCACCCGGTCATCCATGGCCCGGGCGGTGATGCGGCCGTTCAGCAGCTCCCGCACGTCGGTGTCAAAATTCACCGTATCCCCCAGGGACACGGCCTTCAGGGCATCCTCCTTGTCGGTGGCGCCAATGTCAATGGTAAGATCGGAGGACTTCAGTCCCTCTTTTTTGCTCAACTCCCGGGTGTTCACCACCGCGCCATAGACGATGCCGTTTTTGGTGTGGATCCGAACCTTGTGGCCGGGGTAAGTGGTGGCATAGACGCCGCCGATGCTGGTCACCTTCAGAAAGCCCTCGGAAGTGACCGCCGTGACCATCAGACCGATCTCATCGGCGTGGCCGGTGAGCAGCACCTTGAAGGGTGCCTCCGGGTTCAGCACCGCGGTAACGGTGCCCATTTCGTCCACACGGACGGCGTCCGCAATGGGCAGCATATGGTCATAAATCTTTTTCTCAATTTCCGTCTCGCTGCCGGAAACGCTGTTGGAATTCAGCAGCGCATATAAATATTCCTTGTCCATCTTTCTCTCCTCTAAACCAATCGATTTGCTCCGGAAAATTGTAATTTGCCGCAAGTCGCGGCGGACAATGGCGCACCTGGCTGGACGAATTCCCTCAGCACTGCGACGAAACTGTAGGGGAGGCTCGTAGCCTCCCGCGCGGTACAAACCCACAATATCAAATCAGCTTGGGCGAATTCGTACCGTGTCGGACGTGGTATCATTCAACCGAACACTCAGTTTCATAGCGTGGCGGGAGGCTAAGAGCCTCCCCTACAGTTAGGACGGAACCTGGTTCCATTCAACGAACCGCCAAACAGCAACTTATCCCCATGGTGTATGAAACGCGCGTTTTAAAATATCCCCTGCATCCGAAAATACAGGGGATTTAGGTTGGTTACAGCAGGTCCTTTACCAGGGACAGGGCATCCTCGTCGGCAACCAGGGTGAAGTCCGGGTGCAGCTGCAGGATGGAGCCGGGGGCCTGGGGCCGGATGGGTCCGAAGAAGCAGTCCTTCACCGCCTGAGCCTTGTTCTTGCCGTTGACCACCAGCAGCACCCGCTTGGCCTTCATGATGCTGCCAATGCCCATGGTGTAGGCATACTGGGGAACCTCCTCCCGGGCGGCAAAGAACCGGGCGTTGGCATCGATGGTGGCATCGGTGAGGCGGACCTTGTTGGTGTTCTTCACGAATTCGTCGGCGGGCTCATTGAAGCCCACGTGGCCGTTGGGGCCCAGACCCAGCAGCTGCAGGTCGGCGCCGCCGAAGGCCTGGATGACGGCATCATACCGGGCGCACTCCCCTGCCGCGTCCGGGTTCATGCCGTTGGGGATGTTGCAGTTTGCCTGGTCGATATTCACATGATCGAACAGGTTCGTGCGCATGAAGTAAGCGTAGCTCTGGTCGTGGTCTTTGGGCAGACCCACATATTCGTCCAGGTTCACGGTCTTCACCTGGGAAAAGTCCAGGTCGCCGCTTTCATACTTGGCGATCAGCTCCTTGTAGGTGCCCACGGGGCTGCTGCCGGTGGCCAGGCCCAGCACGCAGTCCGGCTTCAGCTGGATCTGAGCGGCGATGATGTTGGCGGCCTTTCTGCTCACGTCCTGATAATCCTTTGCGCGAATCAGTCTCATAGTCAATACTCCTTTGTATGATTTAAACAGCTATTGTGAATGGTCGTTTTGTTTATTATAGCATTTTTCCCCATTCTTGTACAGTCCCATTCCCAAGCATATTTTTACCATTCTCTCTTCTCTCCCCTATTCTGGCCCTATTTTACATTCTTTTTTTGGCGCTGTTTTTATGGCCAGTTTTGCGTATAATAGGCACAAATCCAAACGGGAGGGATCCGTATGAAACAGAATTCCACCATCTCCACCAAGAAAATCGTCATCACCGCCCTCATGGCCGCTCTGACGGTAGCCGGCTCCGCCATTCGGGTCACCCTGCCCATTGACATCGGAGGCAACACCTCCTTCCACCTGGGCAACATCATGTGCGCCCTGTCGGGTCTGCTGCTGGGCCCCTGGTACGGCGGACTGGCTGCCGGCATCGGCTCCATGATTTACGACTTCACCAACCCCCTGTACATCGCCGAGAGCTGGATCACCCTGCTGACCAAGGGTGCCTACGGTCTGGTTGCCGGTCTGGTTTTCCTGGGCGCCGCCAAGCTGTTCCGAAAGCAGGAGAGCGCCGTGTGGGTGGCTTATGTCCGGGCCGCCATTGCCTCTGCCGCCGGTGCCGTAACTTACGCGGTGCTGTATCTGTTCAAGTCCTACCTCAAGGGCATCCTGGTAAGCGGTCTGACCCATGACGCCGCCCTGCTTGCCCTGGCCGCCAAGCTCCCCGCCACCATTTTCAACGGTGCGGTGGCTATCATCTTCGCCCCCATCCTGGTGGTTGCCATCAAGGCCGCGTTGAAGAAAAGCCATCTGGAAATCTGACCGCGCGTCCCGGCGGACAATGGCGCACCGGGCTGGGCGAATTCGCACAGCACTGCGACGAAACTGTAGGGGAGGCTCTTAGCCTCCCGTGCGGTACAACCTCACGATCATAAACCGGGTCGGGCGAATGCGCGCAATGTTCCGATATGACCGTAGGGGAGGCGTTTCGCCTTCCGTTTCTGGTGCGGAATCAGGACGGTAAACCCGTCCCCTACGCGTCAGGACGAATTGCATTCCATTCAACCAAACACTCAGGAACTCAACCTGGCGGGAGGCTAAGAGCCTCCCCTACAGTCAGGACGGAACCTGGTTCCGTTCAACCCACCACTAAATTCCAATTTGTCTTTCATAAAATGCTTTTTCCGCCGCAGCGTTCATGCTGCGGCGTTCTTTTTACATCACAGTCATCATGTTATAGAGCTTCATCAACCGGATGTCCTCCTTGGTCACCTTTAGCAGCTGCATCAGGGCTTCGTCCTCCGGCAATCGCTTTTTGGAGAAAAGCATTTTCAGAGCCACCGGCATCATGGGCCGGGCGGAGAGGCCGGTGAACAGGCCCCATTTGGTATCGGAATTCATGTAGGAGGCCAGAATCTGGCCGTGGGCCTTCTCCATGGGGGAATCCTGGTTGGTGAGGATCACGTTGGTGATGGCATCGTAGTGCTCCATATAGCCCCAGTAGGTGGTTTCGCAGTTCTGGTAGCTTTTGTAATCCTGGAAATTGGCGTACATCATGATTTTGTACCGGTTGTCCTCGGATTGAAGCAGCACGTCAAACACGCAGCGCATGATGCGGTTGTAGCGGCCGTCGTAGTAATAGGAGTAGAACTGGGACAGGCCGTTGAAAAAAGCGGGCTTGGGGCCGGAGGACTGGATGCTCACCCGGTCCGGGGTGCAGTACAGCAGCTGCTCCACATGGATGCCCAGGGCCCGGGCAATCTCATAGATGGTTTCAATATCCAGCACGATCTCCCCGGTTTCATACTTGGACAGGGTGGATTTGTTTTTGCATACAAGGTCCGAAAGCGCCTCCAGTGTCATATGGCGGGACTTGCGGAAATTGCGGATGCGGTGGCCGATCTCCCGGCTGATTTCTCCCATGGGCTGCCTCCTGTTTCTTTAAAATCAACTTTTCCGTGCTTTTGTTTCCTCTTTGGGGTGTTTGGCTTCAGTATAAACCAATCCGGAAGAAAAGTCTATTATAAAGAAACAAATTTCCAGGTTTTTTTCTTTTAAAGAAACCCTGCTTCGTTTGAATCGGCGCCGGAGATGGGGTAAGATACGATCATTCAACGCAGAAAGGATGATCCCCATGAAGCGAAACCTCACCATCAGGGAAACCATTACCATCACCAGTATGCTTTTCGGCATGTTCTTTGGGGCCGGAAATCTGATTTTCCCGGCGAAGATGGGCATTGACGCCGGCAGCAACCTTTGGAGCGCCTTTGCGGGGGTATTCGTCACCGCCGTGGGCATCCCCATGCTGGCTGTGGTGGCCCTGGGACTGAGCCGGTGCGAAGGGGTGGTGCAGCTGGCAAACAAGGTGGGCAAAAAATACAGCGTGTTCTTCTGTACCTTGCTGTATCTCACCATCGGCCCGCTGTTCGCCATTCCCCGCTGCGCCAGCACCTCCTTCTCCGTGGGGGCGGTGAACCTGCTGGGGGAGGGAAACACCGGGCTGTATCTGGCCATTTTCTCCTTTGTGTTCTTCGCCGTGGTGCTGCTTTTCTCACTGAAGCCCAGCGGGATCATGACCTGGATTGGAAAAATCCTGAACCCGGTGTTCCTTCTGTTCCTGTTCGTCCTGGTGATCGCGGCGCTGCTGCGCCCCATCACGTCGGTATCCCAGGTCATTCCCCGGGAGAGCTACGCCAGCGGCGGCAAGGCGTTCTTCACCGGCTTTCTGGAGGGCTACAACACCCTGGATGCCCTGGCCGGGCTGGCCTTCGGCATTGTGGTGATCCAGGTGGTGCGCAGCCACGGCGTGGAAGAGCCGGGCCGGGTGGCGGTGAACACCGCAAAGGCAGGCATTTTCAGCTGCCTGTTCATGGGCATCATCTACTTTTTCATCACCCTGATCACCGCCCGGAGCGCCCCCCTGTGTGAAGGGGCCTCCAACGGCGGTCAGGTGCTTGGAATCATTGCCCGGCACTATTTCCATTCGGCGGGAGCCATTCTCACCGCCGCCATCGTCACCTTTGCCTGCCTGAAAACCGCCATCGGTCTGGTGACCAGCTGCTCCGAGGCCTTCGTGCAGATGTTCCCCAAGGGGCCGGGGTATTCCGTGTGGGCGATCGTGTTCTGCCTGGTTTCCTTCGGCATCGCCAATTTTGGCCTGAGCACCATCGTCGCCTGGTGCGTGCCGGTGCTGATGTTCGTATACCCTCTGGCCATCACCTTGATTTTGCTGGCACTAACCGAGAAGTTGTTTGGAAAGGACCCCGCCGTTTACGCCGTCACCACCGGCTTGACCCTGGTGGCCGCCGCATTGGATTTTCTCGGCACCCTCTCCGGCATGATTCCCGGAAGCCGGTTCCTGGCCGGGGTAACCCAATTCGCCGGGCAGTTCATTCCCCTGTATTCCCTGGGTATGGGCTGGGTTACCCCCGCTTTCGTTGGGTTTGCCATTGGGATGGGGATTCATATCCACAAAACGCGGGGTAAATAATAGGTTGATTTTCACCTAAAACAAGCTATAATAGTCGAGAGGTGATGATCATGACCATTGATACAAACGCAATCGTAACCGCCACAGAGGCGAATCAGAATTTCTCCAAAGTTGCCCGGATGGCCGAAAAGAAAGGGCATGTGGTCGTGTTTAAGAACAACCGGCCAAAGCTTCTCGTCATCGATCTGGACACTGAGCCCCAGATCGAGATGACCGAGGAGGAAAAACTGGATTTCGTTGCCGCGCGAATCCTGCGGGAGCACAAAGCCGCCTTTGAGGAGCTGGCAAAATGATTCGTTTTTCAAAAGAAAAAGTATTGCTGCTTCATCAGATTCTCGCAGAAGCCACCGGCGGCAGCATGGGTGTGCGGGATGAAGCACTTCTCGATTCCGCTTTGGAAAGCGCCTTTGCCGGTTTTGGAAACAAAGAGTTTTATCCCACCAAAGAAGAAAAGGGAGCCCGTCTTGGATACGCCCTGATTTCCAACCACGCCTTTGTGGATGGGAACAAACGAATCGGCATTTATGTCATGATGTCCTTTCTTGAAATGAATGGGATTCGCTTAACATGCACCGATGAAGAGATCGTTTCCATTGGATTATCCGTTGCAGACGGAAGCCTGGGATATGAAGCGCTTCTCCAATGGGTGATTGACCACAGAGCTTAACTAAAAAATCCGCACCCGGGGTGGGTGCGGATTTCTTCGTATTTAATTGACCTTGTAAATGTAGGCGCTCACCGGCGGGATGGTGACATTCTCCCCATTTTGGGAGGCTTCTCCGCCGAAGGTGAAGACCGGCTCCGCCAGTTTCCCGGCATAGGGGAAGCGAACCGCCTCCCGGAAGGGGTTGATGGCCACGAGCAGCTTTTCGCCGCTCTGCTCCCGCTCATAGGCCAAGGCATGTTTGGGCTCACCGTTGCTGACGAAGCGGATGACGCCCCGGTTCTGCAGGGCCGGGTGGGTATGGCGCAGGGTACACAGCTGCTTCACCAGATTCAGCAGGGAATTGGGGTCCTTCCGCTGAGAGAGCACCGTGGGCCGGTCGGCTTCCGGGTCCTGGGGGATGTACAGCTTTTCCTTTGGCGCGGCGCTGAAGCCGGCGTTGACGCAGTCATCCCACTGCATGGGGCTCCGGGCACCGGTGCGATCGTAGCCGCCCTCCACGCTGGTGAGGTTTTCCACATAGCGCATGCCGATCTCGTCCCCATAGTAGATGAAGGGGGCGCCGGGCATGGTGAGCAGGAAGACAAAGGCCAGCTTCTTCTCATCCCCTTCCACGAATTTCGCCAGACGAACCATGTCATGGTTGCCGGAGGGAATGCAGATCAGGCCGTCCTTGCCCGCCTTCTCCCGGCTTTCCAGGTAGCGCTCCACAAAAGCGGAGGCGTCACCCAGGCCACGGTCAGAGAAGTAAGGCTCCTGGCAGCGGAACAGATCATTGTAGTGGGAGGGGCCGAAGTGGAGCAAAAAGTCCATGTGGAAGCCGCCCCGCAGGGATTTTTCCGGTTCGCCCCACTCGGAGACCATGGCGGCCTCGGGGAACTCCCGGCTGAGAACACCGAACACCTTCTGCCACAGGGCAATGGTGCCCAGGCCGTCGGGGTCGTTTTTCACCAGGCTCATGGCCATGTCCACCCGGAAGCCGTCGCAGCCCATGGTGAGCCAGAAGCGCATCACGTCCATCATGGCTTCCAGGGTGGCTCTGGGGCCTTCGTCCTCCGGGGACTGCTGCCAGGGTCTGGTACGGTTGTAGTAGCCGTAGTTCAGGGCGGGCTGGCAGGTGAAGAAATTCACGGCACAGGAGCCGTCCCGCTGGGAAAGGGCCCGCAGGCAGCCCATATTCTCCGGGGCTTCCCACACACTGTCGGTCCACACATAGCGGTCGGTGTAGGCATTGCGCTCCGGCTTCATGGACTCCCGGAACCACCGGTGCTCCACGGAGGTGTGGCCGGGCACCAGGTCCAGCAGCACATGAATGCCCCGCTTGTGGGCTTCGGCGAACAATCGCTTTAAGTCCTCATTGGTGCCGTAGCGGGGGGCCACGGTGTAGTAATCCGCCACATCATAGCCCGCGTCCCCAAAGGGGGACAGGAAGCAGGGATTGATCCACAAAGCGTTGCAGCCCAAATCCCGGATGTAATCCAGCCTATTGATGATGCCCTGGAAATCGCCGATGCCGTCGGCATTGGTATCCAGGAAGGACTGGGGATAGATTTCATAGAAAACGGCATGATCCAGCCATTTTGGCATAACCGACACTCCTTACTTCATCCGCCCGGAACTCAGCGGGCCTCCACGTATTTGTGCAGTGTCTTGCGAACCGCGCCGGGACCGGCGTAAAGCTCTCTCACCATGCCCTCGATCTGCTCGCCCAGGCCCATGGCGTACACGTCCACCCCGAACACATCGGTGCGGGAATAGAGCTTTTTCAGGCAGGAGAAGTCCTGCTCCCCTTCCTTCACTTCCAGGCCGGCAACAATCTGCTGCAGCTCGGCAAGCAGCGGATCGGGAGAGGGCTCAAAGGCGTTGCCATTGTCGTCAATGCCCCGCAGGTAACGGGCGTAGCCTGCCAGCACCAGGGGGATCAGCACCAGGTTGGACTTGTCCAGGCCCCGCTCCTGATACTTCTTCAGGGTCTCGCCGAAGCGGATGGCCAGCTTCTGGCTGGTGTCCATGGCAATACGCTGGGGGGCGTCGGGCATGAAGGGGTTGGGCAGGCGGCGGTTCAGCACCGCGCCGATGAACTCATAGGGATTCAGCACGCCGGGATCGGTGACCACGGGCATGGCCTCGATGTAGCCCAGCTTCTGGATGAAGCTGCGGATGTCGGGATCGGCCATCTCGGCGGAGATCAGGGTATAGCCCAGCATGCAGCCATAGATGGACATGGCGGTGTGCAGGGGGTTTAAGCAGGTGGTGACCTTCATGGTCTCCACCATATCCACGGTCTTGCGGTCGGTGTACATCACGCCGCCCAGCTCCAGGGGAGGCCGGCCGTTGGTGTAGTTATCCTCGATAACCAGGTACTCCGTCTCCTCGGCATTGACGAAGGGAGCGGTAAAGGTATGCTTCTCGGTCTGGAGGGTGTAGTTGTCCTCGAAGCCGTCGGCAGCCAGCATGGCCTGAACCTTTTCGTGGGGCCGGGGGGTGATCTTGTCGATCATGGACCAGGGGAAGGTGACCTTGGTGCCGTCCAGCACGTAAGCTTCAAAGCCTGCGGGAGCCAGACCGTCGGCCACCCACTTGCGCACATACTGCATCACGCCGGCCTTGACCTTGTCGCCGTTGTGGGAGCAGTTATCCATGGACTGCACCGTCAGAGGCAGCCGGCCTGCCTGATACCGCTCCAGCAGCAGCACGGCAACCTTGCCCATGGCCAGCACGGGCTTCAGTCCCCGCTCCAGGTCGGCAGGGTTCACGCTGTAGCCCTTCTCGGTGATGGTGAAGGAGATCATCTGCAAAGAAGGATTGCGGAAGATTTCCACCAGCCGTGCCCAGTCGGCAAACTGGTAGTCGGCCTTCAGGCTCTCGGTAACGGAGGCGATGACCTTCTTCTCGATGGTGCCGGTGGACTTCAGGGAGACAAGCAACGACAGATTGTCGTAGGGCTGATAGGCCTTGTCGATGATCTCGTAGTCAAAGCTCTCGGCCACGATGACGCCCCGGTCATACTTGCCGGAATTCAGGGCCTCGTTCAGAATGGCAGCGGGGAAGGCCCGGAAGATGTTGCCTGCGCCGAAGTGCACCCAGGTGGGCTCGTCGTGGGTCTTTTTCCGAACGGCCTCCATGTCGAAGGTGGGCATCTGGTAGCCCTTTTGTGCCCACTCGGGGGAAATACCGTTTTTAATCTCAGAAAGCTTCATGGAATGGTAACCTCCAACTTACTTCTTTTCTTCTGCCAGACGGTCCAGCAGATCCCACACGCCCAGCATATACTGGATGCCCAGGGCGCGGTCGTACTTGCCGTAGCCGGGGCGGCAGACGCCAGGGCCTTCCTCCCACAGCTGACGGCCGTGGTCAGGACGGATGTAGCCTTCCCAGCCGTTGTCGTGATAGGCCCGCAGAATCTCAATGATGCCGGTCTCGCCGCAGCAGTCCCGGTGGGCCGCCTCACTAAAGTCGCCGTTGGGGAAGTGATGGATGTTGCGGATGTGGGCGAAGGCAATGCGGTCGTGGTGCTTGCGGATGATGTCCGCACAGTTGTTGTTGGGATTGGCGTTGAGAGAGCCGGTGCACAGAGTCAGGCAGTTGTAGGGGTTGTCCACACTGGTCAGGAGCTTGGTGCAGGCGGCTTCGTCCACCATCAGACGGGGCAGGCCGAAGATGTCCCAGGGGGGATCGTCCATGTGGATGGCCATTTTCACGTCGCACTCCTCGCAGGTGGGCATGATGGCCCGGAGGAAGTAGAACAGGTTCTCCCACAGCTGATCCTTGGTGACAGGAGCGTAGGCCTTGAACAGCTCGTCCAATTTCGCCATCCGCTCCGGCTCCCAGCCGGGGAAGGTCATGTTGTACTTCTCGGTGAAGTTCATGATGTACTCCGCCATGGCCTTGTAGTCATCCCGGATCATGTCCTTCTGATAGAACAGGGCGGTGGAACCGTCGCCAACGGGATGGAACAGGTCCGTGCGGGTCCAGTCAAACACGGGCATGAAGTTGTAGCAGATGACCTTCACGCCGTACTTTGCCAGATTGCGGATGCACACCTTGTAGTTTTCGATCAGGGCGTCCCGGGTGGGCAGACCGATCTTGATGTCATCGTGGACGTTGACGGATTCCACCACCTCGGCATCGAAGCCATAGGCATGGATCTGGTCCACAACCTCTTTGATCTCTGCTTCCTCCCAGATTTCGCCGGGCATTTTGTGGTGCAGCGCCCAGACAATGCTGGTCACGCCGGGAATCTGCTTGATGTCGGCGAGGCTCACCGGGTCATTGCCCTGGCC
>JALFGI010000116.1 GCA_022777455.1 Clostridiales bacterium
GGTGGTTTCCCGGTGGACGGCGGGGTTGGCGGGATTTACAAACTGGCCGGGAATAAAGCTGCCCGGACTCTCCTTCGCCAGCTCGTCAGCTTTGGCAATGGCCCCCTTCATACCCTTGGCGCCTTCCGTCAGCACCAGCTCCGCGCCGTAGGCCTTCATCAGCTGACGGCGCTCCACGCTCATGGTCTCCGGCATGACGATGATGATCCGGTAGCCCCGGGCGGCTGCCACGGAAGCCAGGCCGATGCCGGTGTTGCCGGAGGTAGGCTCGATGATGACGCTGCCGGGCTTCAGCTTTCCACTGGCCTCGGCGTCGTCAATCATGGCCTTGGCGATACGGTCCTTCACGGAACCGGCAGGATTGAAGTATTCCAGCTTGGCAAGGATGGCTGCTTCCAATCCCTGCTCTTTTTCAATATGGGTCAGCTCCAGCAGCGGGGTTTTTCCAATCAGCTGATCGGCGGATGTATAAATCTTAGACATAAATGATTCCTCCTGATAATGATGATTACAATGGCTTATGAAACGGAGAACCCTGCAGCCGACATCGGAAGAATGTGTTGTTGTTTCTCATATTAAATCCTACTTTCATACTAGGAATAAATGGATTATATATCAGGCAGACGCATTTGTCAATAGGTTCAATCAAAAAAGTCCACTTGATTTCCTATAAACCCTGCTGTATAATAGGACTTCAGAAAGCGATACACGGGAGGATAAGCGATGTTGATTTCCACAAAAGGCCGCTACGCCCTGCGGGTGATGATCGATCTGGCAGAGCACCGGTCAGAAGAATTCATTTCCCTGCGGGAGATTGCCGTGAGGCAGGAGATTTCCGAGAAATATTTGGAGAGCATCATAAGAATGCTGGTCAAGGCAAAGGTTGTGGAGAGCCTCCGGGGCAAGGGCGGCGGATACCGGCTGAAAAAAGCGCCGGAGGAATATACTGCCGACAGCATTCTGTGTTTGACCGAGGAATCCCTGGCTCCGGTAGCCTGCCTGGAAGAGAATGCGGATGCCTGCCCCCGGGCGGCCCGATGCAAAACCCTGCCGCTGTGGCAGGGGCTGGATCAGGCGATTCGCACTTATCTAAAAAGTGTGACGATTGCCGACCTGATGGAACAGGGGACGGCGGGGGACGATTATGTGATATAAAAGCCTTGCATTTTTTCAAGATGCTGGTAAGATAGAAGTGATACGGAACAAGGAGACGGAATATGTATCCTCTGGTATTTCAAACGGATTTCGGCTTGGTTGATGGTGCGGTTTCTGCCATGTACGGTGTGGCTTACAGTGTCAATCCGGAGCTGAAAATGCACGACCTGACCCACGAGATCACTCCCTACAGCGTGTGGGAGGCCAGCTACCGGCTGATTCAGACGGTTGCCTACTGGCCGAACAACACAGTATTCGTTTCCGTGGTGGACCCCGGGGTGGGTTCCGACCGGAAAAGCGTGGTGGTGAAGACCGCTTCCGGGAAATACATTGTCACCCCGGACAACGGAACGCTGACCCATATCCTCCGGCTGGACGGCGTGGAAGCCGCCCGGGAGATTGACGAACAGGTGAACCGTCTGCCCAATTCCGGCGAGAGCTACACCTTCTATGGGCGGGATGTCTATGCCTACACCGGCGCAAGGCTGGCCAGCGGTGCGATTTCTTTTGAAGAGGTTGGTCCCCTGGTGACCGTGGACAGCCTGGTGCGGCTTCCCATTGTGGAGCCTTATCGGGATGGGGACAGTGTATGCGGCACCATCGATGTGCTGGATGTGCGCTTCGGCAGCCTGTGGACGAATATTCCGGCGGCGCTGTTCCGGGGAACCGGTGCCGTCTGCGGAGATCGGCTGAGCATCACCATTGAGGATGATACACGCACCGTCTACCGGAACATCGTCACCTATACCCACAGCTTCGCGGATGTGTATGTGGGAGAAACGCTGGTGTATATCAACAGCCTGAACTGTGTGGCGGTGGCCATCAATCAGGGCAACTTCGCCCGGGCATACAACATCGGCACCGGGAATTCCTGGCGCATCCGCATTGCTCCTTTCCGGGGCTTTTGACCGTCATTTGGACAATTGTCTGAATAAAATGAAGAAGAAATGAGGTATGTAAATGAAAAAGTTTTCCGTGAAAACCATTGTAGCCATCGGCATCGGCGCGGCACTGTTCTTTGTGCTGGGTTATTTTGTGAAGATTCCCAGCCCCGTGCCCAACACCAGCATTTCCGTGCAGTACGGCCTGCTGGCATTCATCAGCGTGGTGTTCGGACCCATTGCCGGCGCTCTCGTTGGCTTCATCGGCCATGCCCTGATTGACTTTGCCAGCTACGGCCCCTGGTGGAGCTGGATCACCGCTTCCGCCGTGTTCGGTCTGCTGATGGGCTTCGGCTGCAAGAAGCTGAACCTGGAAGAAGGCAAGATCGGCAAGAAGGAGATCGTCACCTTCAACGTGGCCCAGCTCATTGCCCACGCCATCTGCTGGGGCGCAGTGGCTCCCGCCCTGGACATCTGGTGGTACAGCGAGCCTGTGGAGAAGCTGTTTGCCCAGGGGCTTGTTGCCGGCATTGCCAACGCCGTCACCACTGCCATTGTGGGCACTCTGCTTTGCGTTGCCTATTCTTCCACCAAGACCAAGGCAGGCAGCCTGACCAAGGAATAATCAAAACTTCCTCACCCCCAACCGGGACTGCGGACGAGCCGTCTGTATCGTTTGCAGTCCCGCTTTTTGTGAGTAAGATGGGAGAGATTCTATGGAGAAAGAACCGATTATCCAGTTTCAGAACTTTGGCTTTCAGTACAATGCCCAGGCGGAGCCCACGCTGTTTGACATCAATCTGACCATCCATAAGGGGGAAAAGGTACTCATTGCCGGTCCCTCGGGCTGCGGAAAATCCACCCTTGCCCACTGCATCAACGGACTGATCCCTGCCGCTTATCCGGGAAAAATGACAGGAAGACTTACCGTGGGCGGCAGGGATGCCGGGGGATTGGGACTGTTTGAACTGTCCAAAACCGTGGGCACCGTTCTGCAGGATTCCGACGGCCAATTCATCGGGCTGACCGTGGCGGAGGATATTGCCTTCGCCCTGGAAAACGACTGCATGCCCCGGGATCAGATGCACGAGGAGGTAGAGCGGATCGCCGACCTGGTGGACATCCGCCGGGTGCTGCATCATGCGCCCCATGAGATTTCCGGCGGACAGAAACAGCGGGTCAGTCTGGGCGGAGTGATGGTGAACAATGTGGATGTGCTGCTCTTTGACGAACCCCTGGCCAACCTGGACCCCGCCACCGGAAAGCAGGCCATCGAGCTGATCGACGACATTCAGAAGCGAACCGGCTGTGCGGTCGTCATCATTGAGCACCGGCTGGAGGATGTGCTCCACCGGAGTGTGGACCGGGTGGTGGTCATGGGCGAGGGCCGGATTCTGTTTGACGGCAGCGCGGATAGGCTGCTCTCCGGGAATCAGCTTCGCAGCAGCGGCATTCGGGAACCGCTGTATGTCACCGCTTTGAAGTATGCCGGCGTGACCGTCACGGAGGAAATGCACCCATCGGATATTCATTCTCTCAAATTGGGGGACACAGACAAGGAAAAGGTAAATACTTGGTTCCACAGCTTCGCCCCACCACCGGAAAAGGAAAAGGCACCGATTCTTCTCCGGGTGGAAGGCCTGGACTTTACTTATGACGGCGGGCATCATGCGCTTCGGGACATTGATTTGACCGTGCGGAAAGGGGAGATGCTCAGCATTGTGGGCACCAATGGCGCGGGGAAATCCACCTTTTCCAAGGTGATCTGCGGCTTTGAGGTTCCCCAGAAGGGCAGCATCACCATGGATGGGAGCAATCTTGCAGATTGCAGTATCAAGCAGCGGGCGGAACGCATCGGCTATGTGATGCAGAATCCCAACCAGATGATTTCCAAAACGATGATCTTTGACGAGGTGGCTTCCGGCCTTCGCAATCGGGGCGTATCAGAGGAGGAGATTCGGCCCCGGGTGGAGGAAACCCTGAAAATCTGCGGCTTGTTCCCTTACCGCAACTGGCCGGTCTCCGCCTTGAGTTACGGGCAGAAAAAACGGGTGACCATTGCCTCCATTCTGGTGCTTCGCCCGGAGATTCTGATTCTGGACGAGCCCACCGCAGGGCAGGACTTCCGCCACTATACGGAGATTATGGATTTCCTGCAAGACCTCAATGAACAGGGTGTCACCGTGGTGCTGATTACTCACGATATGCACCTGATGCTGGAATATACGCCCCGGGCAGTGGTGTTCCACGATGGAGCCGTGCTCTGTGACGCTCCGGCGGCTCAGGTGCTCAATGACCCTCAAATCGTCGCCCGGGCCCATTTGAAGGAGACCTCACTCTACCATCTGGCACTGCAATGCGGAATTCAAGCCCCGGAGGAATTTACCCGCTGCTTCATCGAAAGAGACCGGGAGGTGCGGAAATGATCAACCTCTTTAACTACATTGAGCGTCCCTCTCCCATTCACAAGCTCACCGGTGCCAGCAAGCTCATTGCCCTTCTGATGTTCAGCGTCAGCACCATGACCAGCTTTTATACCCCATTCCTGGCTGTGGTGGCAGTGATTGCCCTGGTGCTGTTCCGGGTTTCCAAAATCCGGCTGCGGGAGGTATCCTTCCTGGTAGGGGCCGTGACTGTGTTTATGCTGATGAACAATGTACTGATTTTTTTGTTCAGCCCGGAGCACGGCGTGAGCCTTTATGGCAGCCGTCATGTGCTGCTCTCTTTTGGAGGGCGCTACGCAGTGACCCAGGAGCAGCTGTTTTACCATCTGAATCTGCTTCTCAAATACCTATGCACCATCCCGGTGGTGATTCTCTTTGTCTGCACCACCAACCCCAGCGAGTTCGCCGCCAGCTTGAACCGGATTGGCGTGAGCTACCGCATTAGCTACGCTGTGGCCCTCGCGCTGCGCTACATCCCGGATATTCAGCGGGAATACAGGGATATTTCCCGGGCACAGCAGGCCAGAGGCGTGGAAATGAGCAAAAAGGCCACCCTTATCAAACGGCTGAAAGCTGCCAGCGCTATCCTCATCCCGTTGGTACTGTCCTCTCTGGAGCGCATCGAGGTGGTGTCCAATGCCATGGAGCTGCGCCGCTTTGGAAAAGCAAAACAGCGCACCTGGTATGCCGGAAGAGATTTCACCAAATGGGACTACCTGACCATCGCTTTCTCGGTGCTGCTGATGGCGGTATCGATGCTTCTCACGTTCCTGAACGGCAGCAGATTCTATAACCCCTTTGCATCATAAAGAAAACTCCGGTTTCCGCCGGAGTTTTTTAATTGGTTAACCAAAGTCAACCCCCGGGCCGGGGGTTTTGACTTTCATGAAATCGTGCTTGACAAATACCCTATGGGGGTATATGATGTAGATACCCACACGGGGTATTACATCTGAGAAGGAGCATGTTATGGAACATCAGGAATGCTGCTGCCATAAGACAAAAGAACGCTCGGAGGAGGAATACAAGAGCCTGATCCACCGGCTCAACCGCGTCGAAGGACAAATCCGAGGCATCCGGGGTATGCTGGAAAAAAACGCATACTGCACAGACATTCTGGCCCAGGTGGCCGCTGCCAACGCGGCGCTCAACGCCTTCAGTCGGGAGCTGCTGTCCGAACACATCCGGACCTGTGTTGCCCGGGACATTCGGGAGGGGAAGGACGAGACCATTGACGAGCTGATGGCCACATTGCAGAAATTGATGAAATAGGATTTGACAAATCGGTCATGCTATTCTTGGCCCTGCGGCAAGCCTCTTGGAAAGAATATTGCCGCCATAAAACAGCCGGGATGGCACTCGAATCAAGCAACGGAGGGAATTATGAAGCAATATAACGTCACTGGCATGAGCTGCGCGGCCTGCAGCGCCAGGGTGGAAAAGGCCGTATCCAAGGTGCCGGGGGTAACCGCCTGCTCCGTCAGCCTGCTGACGAACTCCATGGGCGTGGAGGGCACCGCTGCGCCGCAAGCCATCATTGCCGCGGTGGAAGGCGCCGGTTACGGTGCCTCTGAAAAGGGCGCTGGCTCCGGGAGCAAAGCCTCTGTCGCGGCGGGGGATGCGCTGCAGGACAGGGAGACACCTCTGCTGAAACAACGCCTGATCTGGTCCGTGGGCTTTCTGCTGGTGCTGATGTACTTTTCCATGGGCCACATGATGTGGGGCTGGCCCCTGCCGCCGTTCTATAACGACAACCATGTGGCCATGGGTCTGACCCAGCTGCTGCTCACCGTCATCATCATGGTCATCAATCAGAAGTTTTTTGTCAGCGGCTTCAAAGCTTTGTGGCATCGCTCGCCGAACATGGACACTCTGGTAGCCCTTGGCGCTTCCGCGGCCTTTGTTTACAGCACCTACGCCCTGTTCGCCATGACTGATGTGCAGGTCAAAGGAGACGCGGACGCCGTTATGAACGATATGATGGAGTTCTACTTTGAGTCCGCCGCCATGATCCTGACCCTGATCACCGTGGGCAAGATGCTGGAAGCCCGCTCCAAGGGCAAGACCACGGATGCCCTGAAGGGGCTGATGAAGCTGGCGCCCAAAACCGCTACCGTCCTGCGGGGCGGCGTGGAAACAGAGGTTCCCATTGAGCAGGTACAAAAGGGCGATCTTTTTGTGACCCGCCCCGGGGAAAGCATCCCGGTGGACGGCGTGGTGCTGGAGGGCGAGAGCGCGGTGAATGAGTCCGCCCTCACCGGGGAAAGCGTTCCCGTGGACAAAGCCCCCGGTGACGCGGTCTCCGCCGCCACCGTGAACCAGTCCGGTTTCCTGAAATGTCAGGCCACCCGGGTAGGTGAGGACACCACCCTGTCCCAGATCATCCAGATGGTCAGCGACGCGGCAGCTACCAAAGCCCCCATCGCCAAGATCGCGGACAAGGTCTCCGGCGTGTTCGTCCCTGCGGTGATCCTCATTGCCATCGTGACCACTGCCGTATGGCTCCTGCTGGGGCAGAGTGTGGGCTACGCACTGGCCCGGGGCATCTCCGTGCTGGTAATCTCCTGCCCCTGCGCCCTGGGACTTGCCACGCCGGTGGCCATCATGGTGGGCAACGGCATGGGCGCGAAAAACGGCATTCTGTTCAAAACCGCCGCCTCTCTTGAGAAGACCGGGCGGATCCAGATTGTAGCCCTGGACAAAACCGGCACCATTACCAGCGGCGAGCCCAAGGTGACGGACATTCTCCCCGCCGCCGGTTCCGGTGAGGAAGAACTGCTCCGCCTGGCCTACGCACTGGAGCAGAAAAGCGAGCATCCGCTGGCCCGCGCCATTCTTGAAAAAGCGGAAGCCTTCGGTTTGAAGGCGGAGGAGGTCACGGACTTTCAGGCCCTGCCGGGCAACGGCCTTACCGCCCGGTGGAACGGTGCTGTTCTTCTGGGCGGCAGCGGAACCTTCATTCGCACCCAGACCGAAATTCCTGCCGAAGTCTCCGCGCAGGCGGATGCTTTGGCGCAGCAGGGCAAAACGCCCCTGTTTTTCAGCCGGGATGGAATCTTTGCCGGCGTGATCGCCGTTGCGGATGTCATCAAGGAGGACAGTCCCCAGGCGGTGAAGGAGCTGCAAAACATGGGTATCCAAGTGGTGATGCTGACGGGCGACAACCAGCGTACAGCCAATGCCATCGGCGCTCAAGCCGGGGTGGATGAAGTCATTGCGGGCGTTCTGCCCGACGGCAAGCAAGCGGTCATCCGCTCCCTGCAGCAAAAGGGCAAGGTTGCCATGGTAGGCGACGGCATTAACGATGCTCCGGCGCTGACCCAGGCCGACATGGGCATCGCCATCGGCGCAGGCACCGACGTGGCCATTGACGCAGCGGATGTGGTATTGATGAAGAGCCGCCTGTCCGACGTGCCCGCCGCTATCCGCCTGAGCCGGGCCACCCTGCGGAACATCCACGAGAACCTGTTCTGGGCATTCTTCTACAATACCATCGGCATTCCCCTGGCAGCAGGTGTATTCATCCCCCTGGGGCTGACCCTGAACCCCATGTTCGGCGCGGCAGCCATGAGCCTATCGAGCTTCTGCGTGGTATCCAACGCCCTGCGGCTGAATCTGTTTGATGTACGCAATTCGGCAAAGGACAAGAAAATCAAAGCAAAACATAAGGAGGCAGTCAAATCCATGGAAAAAACAATGAAAATTGAAGGCATGATGTGTGGGCATTGCGAAGCCCGGGTGAAAAAAGCGCTGGAAGCCCTGCCGGAGGTAGCCCAAGCGGTGGTCAGCCACGAAGCGGGCACCGCCGTGGTGACCCTCAAGGCAGCAATTGCCGACGATGTTCTGAAAAAGGCTGTGGAAGCCCAGGACTACACCGTCACTGCTGTGGAATAACGCAATATGGACAAAGGGGAAACCACAAAGAAACGTGGTTTTCCCTTTCTCTGCTGTTTTTGGATTGGAGGAAAGCATTGGTGCGAAGCGGCGTTGGAGCACTGGATTTGATTGATGACGACCGAGTGTGCCTGACCAATTTGAACCGGCAGATCATCGCCACAAGAAAAACCGTGGGCAGGCTGAAAGCAGAGGTCATGCGGGAGCGGATTCTGGAAATCAAACGGGGAAGAAAAGCCGCTGCAGGCGCTGTATTCAGTATGCTCCTGTGCCGGAAGTGCAGACCTTTGGAGCTGTTTCACAGGAGACTCCACGCATGTCAAAAGGCAGGAATCGAAACGGTTCCTGCCTTGAATTATGTCCTTGACCGGGATACCCCTGCCATTGCCTTGGTAGTCAGCAACGGTGAGATGCGGCATGATGAGAAAAGCTACTCATATGGTGTTACGAGGTGAGTGGGCATGAATGAGGTGCAGCAGGATATTATGTGCGTCTTATTGCAGACACTTTTGGATAAGGAACTGATTACCCGGGATATTTACGACAAATCCCGGAACAAAATCCTTGGCACATTGGACTTGCCGGATTTTTTCTGGGATACTGAGTGCGGAAAGGAGGAGTCGCATGGATGTGAGAAGAATCCGTGCTGAGTTGAGAATGGGCAGGTCACTTTACGACCTCCCCCTCCGGGTAACCTTCTACGCCCGGGTGTCCACCGATCAGGATGAACAGATCAACAGCCTGGAAAACCAGGTGCAGTATTACACGGAACTGATTCAGAGCAAGCCCAACTGGCGCTTTGTGCCGGGGTACATCGACGAAGGCATTTCCGGCGGCACCACAAAGAAGCGGGATGATTTCAACCGCATGATTCGGGACGCAAAAGCCGGGATGTTTGATTTCATCATCACCAAG
>JALFGI010000332.1 GCA_022777455.1 Clostridiales bacterium
CCACGTAGTCCAGGTCAAGCCGAAACTCCTTTTGTATGTCGCAGGCAACCCTGGCAATTGCGCGATAGATATCCAGGCCTCTGGATTTGGAGCTGGTATGCAGGTGCAAACCGGAAACGCGGGCTCCTTTTTCCTGAAGCATGGTCACAGCCCTTGAGAATTCTCCATTCTCGTAGCAGAACCCAAACCGACCACCTCCTTCCGGGCATTGGGACTGCCCAGGGCACATACGCTCAATATCAAAGTTAACTCGAATGCCAATGACTCTGTTTTTCCGAGGAAGTTCATCCAGCCAGTCGATTTCTCTCTCGGAATCGATATTAACGATGCAGCCATCCCGAATGGCCTCCAAAAACGTTTCCTTCGTTTTGATAGGACCATTGTAGATCAGATTTCCTTTTTTAACGCCCACCAATTTCGCCAGGCGGTACTCCTCCTCGGAAACCACTTCGGCATAGCAGCCAAGGCGGTCAAAATGCCGGATGATCCAGGGAAGCGCATTGGTTTTGTAGGAATAGCCGATGATGAAATTACTCCAGTGCTTCTTCAGCGCTCGCTCCAGCTTTTCAAAATTGTCATCCAATGATTTTTGATCGATGACATAATACGGTGTTTTTCGTTCCATGGGGTCTCCTTAATTTGTCCCGTTAAAATCTTCCATGGTTTCACAGGTCCCCGAAGAAATCCCCTCCTGTTTCAGGAAGGCTTTCCCAACGGTCTGACAGATGATTTTCATGTCACCCAAAAACGTAATTTTATCAACATATTCGCAGTCAAGTTCGAATCTCCGTGTCCAGGTGATGGAATTTCTGCCATTAACCTGGGCATAACCAGACAATCCGGGACGCACATCGTGGCGATGACGCTGCTTTTCAGAGTACAGAGGCAGGTATTGCACCAGGAGCGGCCTTGGACCAATCACGCTCATATCCCCTTTGATGATGTTAAACGCCTCAGGAAGCTCGTCCAGGCTGGTCTTTCTCAGAAAACGACCATACCGGTTGAGCCGAACCTCATCCGGCAGGAGATTCCCCTGCTCATCCCGGCGGTTATCCATGGTGCGGAATTTGATGAGTTTAAAAATCTTTTCGTCCTTTCCGGGACGGGCCTGGGTGAAGAAAGGATTTCCCCTCATGAAAATGGCACCCAGAATCGTCAAAATCCCATAAAGCCAAAAAAAAACGATAACCGCTGCCAATCCGCACAGCAAATCCAGAGGTCGTTTAAAGTATTTTTCATAGGGGCCATAGGGGTGGTGCTTCTCCATCTTCTCTCTCCGTTCCCAAATTATTCAAAGCAGGCTTTGATCACTCCAATGATTCTGTCCTGCTGTTGTGCGGTCATTTTGTTGTCACTGGGCAGGCACAGGCCTCTTTCGAAGATATCCATGCCCACGTCAGCGCAGCCGCCGTCAATATAGGCGTTGGTTCTGGCTCTTCCGATGCCGTCGCGAACCACAAAGGGATTCATCCGGTAGATCGGCTGCATGTGCATAGGCTTCCAAATCGGGCGGCCTTCTGCATTGATGGAGGCGATGGCTTCCAGAATCTCGGTGGGGCAGCTCTTGCCATGTGCCGGGACAAAGAGGGCATCCCGCTCCCCTCTCACCTGCTGACACATGGCATCCCGGTCGATGATCATGCAGCTGAGCCAGAAATTGGGCTCGCTATTCTTTCCATCATAGGGATTCATCTGCACCGGCAAACCTTTGAGCCCTTCCTGATAGCGAAGATAGATTGATTTCTTCTGGGCGATATGTTCCTCCAGATGGGGAAGCTGGCCGCGGACAACACCTGCAATTACGTTGCTCATGCGGTAGTTATATCCAAGCTCCTCGTGCTGATACCAGGCAGCACGTTCTCTGGACTGGGTGGACCATTTGCGAACTTTATCCGCCGCTTCCTGGCTGTCCGTCAGCAGCATTCCACCGGAACTGCCGGTGATGATCTTATTGCCGTTGAAAGAGATTGCGTTGAATGCACCAAAGGAGCCCGTCTGAACGCCTTTGTATGTTGCACCAAAGGACTCAGCTGCATCCTCGATGATGACAGCACCGTGCCTGGTGCAAATATCTTTCAACTCATCGATTTTTCCCGGAGTACCGTAGAGGTGGGCAATCACAACCACCTTGATTTCAGGATACATCTGGAACGCTTTTTCCAGTGACACCGGGTCCATATTCCAGGTGTCATATTCCGTGTCCACAAAAACAGGAATGCCGCCCTCATACACAATGGGATTTACGGTTGCATCAAAAGTCATATCACTGGCCGCCACAAGGCGTCCGTCAAGGGCGCCCATGCCAACAGCCGGCTTGCCGTACACCTGCTCACCGGCCAGCTTCATGGCCAAATGCAGCGCTGCAGTACCGGCAGAAAGTGCAACGGCATATTTGCATCCAACCTTTTCACAAACAAATCTTTCAACCTCGTTGATGTTCGCTCCAATGGTGGACATCCAATTGGTCCGATATGCCTCAATCACATAATCCATGGAATCCGGATACATCGTGGGAGTGGAAAGCCATACCTTCTCTTCAAACTTTTCAAAATGGTGGTTGTCAGAAAT
>JALFGI010000349.1 GCA_022777455.1 Clostridiales bacterium
GATGGCCTGTCCCTGTCCCCGCTCTTCTGCTCCAATGCCGCAGTTGGCACCGGAGGTGTCCACAAAGCAGACCACAGGGCGGCCAAACTTTTCCGCCTGCTTCATCAGCCGCAGGGCCTTGCGATACCCTTCCGGGTGGGGCGCTCCAAAATTGCGGAAGCTCCTCTGCTTTGCCGTATGTCCTTTTTCAATGGCCACAACGGTGACGCTCATCTCCCCCAGACGGGCAATGCCGCCCACAATGGCAGGGTCATCGGCATATCGCCGGTCACCGTGGAGTTCAACAAAATCCTGAAAAATATTCTGAATGTAATCCAGCCCCGTGGGACGCTGACTGTCCCGGGCCAGCTTCACCACAGCATAAGCTACCTGATTCACCTTGTTTCCTCCGTTAGTGCATGCACAGCAGCAGGTTCAGCAGTTTTTTCTGAGTGTTTCTTGGGGCAATGCTGTCGATAAAGCCATGCTGCAATACAAATTCTGCCTTTTGGAATTCCTTGGGCAGAGTCTTTTTGGTGGTCTGTTCAATCACCCGTGCGCCGGCAAAGCCGATGGTCGCCCCAGGCTCCGCCAGCAGAATATCCGCCTCCATGGCAAAGCTGGCCGTCACGCCGCCGGTAGTTGGGTCCGTCAGGACGGCGATATACAGCAGTCCTGCGTCAGAATGACGCTTCACTGCCGCGCTGGTTTTTGCCATCTGCATCAGTGACAGCAGTCCCTCCTGCATCCGCGCACCGCCGGACACCGTGAAACCGATGACCGGCAGCCGTCTTTCCGTGGCATACTCAAACAGCGCCGTGATTTTTTCGCCCACTGCGCTGCCCATGGAGCCCATCATAAAGTAGGGTTCCATCACAAACAGGCAGCTTTTTTTGCCGCCAATTTCCGCCGTTCCGCAGATCACCGCTTCCGCTTCTCCGCTGGCACTGCGCATGGTTTCCAGCTTCTCTGTATATCCCGGGAAATCCAGCGGATTTCCTGAAACCGTCCCGGCGAACAGCTCCCGGCAGCTTCCCTTGTCCGCAATCATAGAGATCCGCTGCCGGGCATTCATCCGGAAGTGATGGCCGCAGGGGCACACCATCTGGCTGCTCCACAGGCGGCTCAGAGGAATGGGCTTATGGCAGTTGGGGCAGGTCTGTTCCGGCTCCCCCGCATCCTGCTGGACCGGCGCTGCCGTACGTCCGCCTTCCTCCAATGCGTTTTTCGGCTTCATAAATTGAATAAACGCCATTTATCTGCCTCCCATAAACGTCAGATCATAGCTGCCGGATGTGAAACGGTCATCCTCCACAATGTTCAGTTGCTGCTCCTGGTTGGTGGAAACACCTTGAATGACCAGCTCACACAGCGCGGAGCGGAGTTTACGCAGGGTCTCCTCCCGGGTCTTCGCAAAGGCCACCAGCTTGCCCAGCAGAGAATCGTAGTAGGGCGTCACCGAAATCCCTGCCATCAGGCAGGTGTCAAACCGCACCGCAGGGCCGCCGGGGACATGGAGCATCTGCACTGTTCCGCAGCTTTTTGCATTGATCCGGCACTCAATGGCGCAGCCGGTCAAGCTTACATCCTCCTGAGAAAAGTTCAGAGGGATCCCCGCGGAAATACGAATCTGCCACTTGACCAGGTCAATACCCGTCAGCATTTCCGTAACGCAGTGTTCCACCTGCAGCCGGACATTCATTTCCATGAACCAGAAATTTCCTGCTTGATCCAGCAGAAATTCCAGAGTACCCGCACCCACATATCCAAGTTTTTTCACCGCATCCACGGCCAGAGCCATCAGTTTCTCCCGCTGGTCGGGATTCACCGCCGGAGACGGTGTTTCTTCAATCAGCTTCTGATTTCGCAGCTGCAAAGAGCAGTCCCGCTCTCCCAGGCAGACGGCGTTTCCGTATTCATCCGCAAGAATCTGCAGCTCCACATGACGGGCAGGGTATACGTATTTTTCCAGATACACGCTGCCGTCACCAAAAGCACTCAACGCTTCCGCAGTGGCCTGATGCCAATTCTCTTCCAGCTCCGACGACCTCTGGATCAGACGAATGCCTCGTCCGCCACCGCCTGCGCAGGCTTTGAGCATGACAGGATATCCGATCTGTTCAGCCGCTACCCTGGCTTCGTCGATGGAAGAGAGCGCTTTTGTTCCGGGGATCACGGTCAGGCAGGTTTCCCGGATCAGTTCTTTCAGCACTGCCTTATCGCTGAGCCGTTCCATGTTGTCCGGGTCCGGTCCGATGAAAACCAGTCCGTTTCTCCGGCAGCGATAAG